>DASPJG010000518.1:0-11085 GCA_035628755.1 Pyrinomonadaceae bacterium | reverse complement strand
GGCGAAGCCGTAGGCGGTGTGCGCGTCGGGCAGACGCTCGTCGAGTTCGAGGGCGCGCGCGCCCGCTTCCTTGGCGGCGGCGGAGCACTCGGCGGGCGGCATCACGCCGTAGATGCCGATCCAGTTGTAGTAGTCTGCGATGCCGGTATAGGCGGCGGCGTAGTCGGGGTCGAGGGCGATGGCGCGGTAGTAACAGGTGATGGCTTTGGCGAAGCCCTCTTCGTTGAAGGTGTTCCAGTGGTAGCGACCGCGCAGGTAGACCTCGAACGCCTCGGCGTTGTCCGTGCCGCGCTTCGCCAGTTGCTCGCGCTCGTCGCCCGTCAGTTGCGGCACGAGCGCGCCCGCGACCTGCGTCGAGATCGCGTCTTCGAGACTGAGCACGTCCGTGTAGTTCTCGTCGAACTGACCCGCCCACATCGTCGCGCCGTCGTAGACGTTGAGCAACTGGACGGTGATGCGGATGCGTTCGCCCGCGCGCTGGATGCGCCCGTCGACGACGTAGCTGACGCCGAGTTCGTGCCCGGCGGCGAACGGGTCGCCGATGTCCGTGCCGCTGTAGCGGATGACGGAACTCGTCGGGCGCACGCTGAAACGGCGCACGTTCGAGAGGCGCGTGATGAGCGCGTCGGCCAGACCGATGCCGAGGTAGTTTTCGCCGGTCTCTTCCGTGCGCTGGATGTTGAGCAGTTTGAACGGCAGCACGGCGAGCGTCTTCTCGCCCGTCACCGCGCCATCGCCCGCCGCGAGCCGCGAAGTCTTCGCCAGCGAGGGGAAGACGAACGGCGCGGAGACGGGGCGGCCTTCGAGGTGGCGCGCGATGTCGTCGCGCAGGCGTTCGACCGACGCGTAGCGACGCCCCGGCTCTTTGCGCAGAGCCTTCAAGGTGATGTTGTCGAGGTCGCCCGCCAGCTCGCGGCGCAGATTCTCAAGGGTCGTGCCGCGCATCTTGCAGAGGAGTTCGAGCGTCGTCGGTTCGCCGCCGCTGCCGTCGAGCGGGATCATGTCGTCGGGGCGCATGACGACGCGCGAAGGGTGCTCCGGTTCTTCCTCGCAGATGACGCGCGCGATCTCGTGCGGCGAACGGTTCTGGAAGTGGTAAGGGCGATGGCCGGTCAAAAGCTCGTAGAGCAGGACGCCCATGCTGTAGATGTCGCTCGAAGGCGTGGCCGCCTCGCCGCGCACCTGTTCGGGCGAGGCGTATTCGGGCGTCATCAGGCGCATGGCGGTCGCCGTCGGCGTGAGGGTGTCGGGCGAAAGCTCGGGGTTCAAGAGTTTGGCGATGCCGAAGTCCAAGAGCTTCGGCGTGCCGTCGGCGCAGATGAGGATGTTCGACGGCTTGATGTCGCGGTGGACGACGAGGTTCTGGTGCGCGTAGGCGACGGCGTTGCAGATTTGGACGAAGAGGCGGAGCCGCTCGTGGATGGTCAGCTTCTCGCCGTCGCAGTAGCGATAGAGCGGCTGCCCCTCGATGTACTCCATAACGAAGTAGGGCAAGCCTGTGTCGGTCGTACCGCCGTCGAGAAGGCGCGCGATGTTGGTATGGTCGAGCGAGGCGAGAATCTGTCGCTCGTTGCGGAAGCGGCGCAGGATGAAGTCGGTGTCCATGCCGCGCTTGACGAGTTTGATGGCGACGCGTTTTTGATATTCACTGTCGGCGCGCACGGCCAGATAGACCGCGCCCATGCCGCCGCGCCCGATCTCGCGCACGATCTTGTACGCGCCGACGCGCGCGCCCGCCATCGGGTCGTCCTCCAGATCGGTCGGTTGCGTGGTGCGAAAGGGTGCGCTGCCGGGATTGAAACCGCCTGCGGCGAAGGCGGGCGCTTCGATGAAATCGCCCGCCTCTTCATATTGCGCGACGAGAGCCTCCACCTGCTTGCGGAGTGCTTCGTCGTCCGCGCCCGCTTCGGCGATGAATTTGGGGCGTTCATCGCGTGGCAGATCAAGCGCGGCCTGAAATAGTTCTTCTACTTGCTTCCAACGTTCGGGGGTCATAAAAACCGTGAATCGTGAATCGTAAACCGTGAATAGAAAGAGCCTGTTTTTATCTATTCACGGTTCGCAATTCACGATTTACTAACTACGATTTACTAACTTGTCCGTAAAGCCATGCTTTCGCCATGCGCCACTGGCGCTTGACGGTCGGCGCGCTGACGCCGAGCACTTCAGCCGTCTCTTCGACGGAGAGGCCGCCGAAGAAGCGGAGTTCGACGATGCGGCTTTTCTGTTCGTCGAGGGCGGCGAGCGCGGTCAGGGCGTCGTCGAGCGCGATGAGGTCGGTCGCTCGTTCGTCCGTCACGTCCACGTTCTCGTCGAGCGAGAGTATGTGCACCTCGCCGCCGCGTTTCTCGGCGTTGTGCCCGCGCGCGTGATCCACGAGGATGCGGCGCATCATCTGCGCGGCGACGCCGAAAAAGTGCGCGCGGTTTTGCCACCTGACCTGACTCTGATCGATCAACCGGAGGTAGGCTTCGTGGACGAGAGCCGTGGGTTGCAGCGTGTGCGCGGAGCGTTCGCGGCGCAGGTAATTGGCCGCCAAACTGCGCAACTCGCTATAGACGAGCGGCAGCAGGTCGTCCAAAACAGTCCTGTTGCCATCCGTCAATTGGATCAGCAAACGGGTTACGTCATGGGGCGAGGATGTGGTCACTGGGGAAATTTCGACATCTTAGCTAAACACGGTCAACTCTCTACTGCGGCGCGCGCGGGGGAAGTATAAACGACTGTTTGCACCATATCAACGCGTGCGCCCCGGCCACGCGCGAAAAACCCGATCTTAGATGATCCTTTTTGCGGCTTGGCTGCGCGTATTATAATGAGGGAGAAAAAATGTGCCGCGACAGCGAGCGTCCGGCTCCCGTCCGGCAATGCCAAAGCATCCAGAGGAAACAGCCCATATGAAAAATTTATTTCGATACGCCTGCCTCGCTTTAATTTTATTCAGCGGCGCAGGCTTCGCCACGGTTGCGCGCGCCGACGTGAAGATCAAGACCAAAAACACTTCGGGCGGGCAAGTTTCAGAGCAAACCGTCTACATCAAAGGCAAACGCCAGCGCACTGAACTGAACGAAACTTCCGTCATGATCCTTCAGTGCGACCTGAGAAGACAACTCCAACTCGGCGTGCCGACCAAGACCTACATCGTGACGCCGTTTGACCAGAAAACGGACGACACGGCGGCGGGCACAAAAACCGCCGTGCAGACGCCTGCCGCAACCGCCCCGTCGCGGCGCGGCGGCATCGTGACCTCGACCTTCACCGCCACGGACACGGGCGAGCGCAAGAAAATGTTCGGCTACACGGCGCGGCGCATCAAGACTTCCATCGTAACCGAATCGTCGCCCGACGCCTGCAATGTCACCCGCAGCCGGATGGAGACGGACGGCTGGTACATCGACGCGCAGTTCGTGCTCGATTGCCAGATGCAGGGCGGCGCGGCCTATGCCGCCTCGGCCACGCAACCGGGCGGCTGCCGCGACGAATACCGCACAAAGCAGATCGGCACGGCGAAGACCGGTTACCCCGTCATGGTGACGACGACGCTGTTTGACGAAAACGGCAACGAGTCATTCAGCTTCACGCAGGAGGTGGTGGAAATCGCCAACGCCGTCCTCGACAACGCGCTCTTTGAACCGCCCGCCGACTACCGGCAGGTGAGCGATGTGCGCGAGATGTACGGCGCGCCGGCCATGGCTCAGGCCGCGCGCGACGATGACGATAACGATAACGCGAATAACGGCAGCGCGGTGAAGGCGGCTTCGGCGGCGGGCGCGAAAAGGCCGGGCGTGGTGCGCGTCGGCGTGGCGTTTACGAAGACGATGGCGGCGGCTGATTACGTTGACCCGACGGCGTTGGCCGATGCGGTGCGCAATGTCATGGTGAGTAATTTGAACGGTTCGACCGTCGAAGTCGTCGCGCTCGAAGCGCGGCAGACGCAGGGCGTCGAGTCGGAAGCCAGAGAGAAGGAGTGCGACTACGTTCTCTACACCACGGTCTCGCATAAGAAGGGCGGCGGTGGCGGCCTCGGCGGTTTCCTCAAGAAGTCGGCGGCGATCGCGGGCGGAGTCCTGCCTCCCGCGGAAAGCGGCAGGCAGGGCGGCGCGGCGGGTTCGTTGAAGGCCAGAGACGAGTTGACGCTCGAATACAAACTGCAACGCGGCGCGGACGCCGTCGTCGCCAACACGCTGAAGGCGAAGGCGAAGGCGGACGGCGACGACATCATCTCGCAACTCGCGGGGCAGGCGGCCACGGCGGTGCGCGCCGCCGCGATAGCCAAGTAAGCTGACCGCCGCCGACGCAGAAACGGAAGCGGCGCGGGCAAACGGAAATCTCTTCCCGGCGGACGGGGAGAGACGCAGGGACGGGGAGGAAACGACGGCCTCCCCGTCCTTTTTTGCGTGCCCGCAACGCGACGGCTGCGCCCGCATTGGCCGCCTCCGGCCTTCGTCGTGGACGCCTCACTAACTATTTGCTATAAAGCTGCGAAGACGAAATTTCGCAACACAGCCCGGCGTCGGAGCCTATCGAGAGGAGACGGATCGCGCTGTCGCCACAGCCGGGCGAAGTCTTACGGAGAGATGGAGAAATTTAAAATACTGGTTGTAGAAGATGAGCCGGAACTGCGCCACGCCTACGCGCGGATGCTCGAAGCGGCGGGTTACGAGGTGTCGGAAGCCGCGACGGGCGGCGACTGCCTGCGCGTCGCGCGCGCCGTGCGCCCGGACTTGATCCTGCTCGACGTGACGCTGCCCGACGCGAGCGGCGTCGAAGTGTGCGGGCAAATCAAGGCCGACCCCGAACTCGCCGCCATCTTCGTCGTCAATATTTCGGGGCTGGAGACTTCGGCGGAGAACGAGGCGGAAGTGCTCGATGCGGGCGCGGACGGCTATATCGCCAAGCCGATTCAGGAGCGGCAACTGCTGGCGAACATCAAGGCGTTTTTGCGGATCAAGGCGACGGAGAAGACGCTGCGCGAATCGGAGGCGCGCTACCGCCAACTGGCCGAAGAGTTGAAGGAATCGAACCGTCGCCTCGAAGAGTACAACCGGCTCAAGGCGGAGTTCGTCGCCAACATGTCGCACGAGTTGCGCACGCCGCTGACCGCCATCATCGGCTTCGCCAACCTCGCGCAGATCACGAAGCAGACAGAGCCGATCCCGGAACTCTGCGCCAACGCCTTCGAGCGAATCCTGCGCAACGGGCGACACCTGCTGGCGTTGATTGACGACGTGCTCGACATCTCGAAGATCGAGGCCGGGCGGATGAAGGTTCACCGCGAACACTTCGATCTGGCCGAGCTCGTGCAGGGCACTTTCAGCGAACTCCAATCACTCGCCGAACAAAAAGGCATCGGCTACAAGCTGCGCATCGCGGATCATCTGCCCGTCGCGTTCACAGACCCCCTGCGCGTGCGCCAGGTGATCGTCAACTTGTTGTCGAACGCGATCAAGTTCACGGCGAAAGGTTCGGTGGAGGCGGAGTTGACGGCGTGGGGCGAGACTGAGTTTCGTTTCGTCGTGCGCGACACAGGCGTGGGCATTGACGATCAAGCGCTCTCGCTCATCTTCGAGCGTTTCCGGCAGGTTGACGGCTCGATGACGCGCGTGGCGGGCGGTGCGGGTCTGGGTCTCTCCATCGTGCGCCAGATCGTGCAATTGCTCGGCGGGAAGATCGAAGTGACTTCGGAGCGCGAGCGTGGCTCGACTTTCGTCGTCACGCTCCCGCTCGTCGGCCCCGAACCCGGCTTGCCCGAATCGCTCTCCGCCTCGACGTTTCGCACGTTGTCGCCCGTGGCAGCGGTCGGCGCGGCGCGGGAGGCTGCGGATGCGAACGACGCGAGCGCGCTGCCGCTCGTCCTGATCATCGAGGACGACATGGACGCCGCCGCGCTTCTCTCGGAGACGATCTCGCGCGCGGGCTACCGCGTGCGCGTCGCGCGCGACGGCACGACGGGGCTGCAACTGGCGCGCGAACTCGAACCCTCAGCCGTGACGCTCGACGTGATGATGCCCGGCATGGACGGCTGGCGCGTGCTGCAAGCGTTGAAGTCCGACCGGCGCATGGCGGAGATTCCGGTCATCGTCTGTTCCATCGTGGACAGCCGCCCGCTCGGCTACCGTCTCGGCGCGAGCGATTATCTGCTCAAGCCGGTCGAGCCGGAGAAACTGTTGACGACGCTGCGCGGCGTTTGCGCCGAAGGCGCGGCGACCGAAGAAGGCTACGTGCTTGTGGTTGACGACGAGCACGGCATCCGCGAGTTGCTCACGACCGCGCTCCGGCAAGCCGGTTATAACGCGCGTTCGGCTGCGAGCGGCGAGACGGCCTTGAAGATGATCGCGCAGGCCGCGCCGCGCGTCGTGTTGAGCGATTTGATGATGCCGGGCGGGATGAGCGGCTATGAGTTTGTCGCGCGCCTGCGCTCCGACCCGCAGATGGCGCACACGCCCGTCATCGTCATCACGGGCAAGGACATGATGCCGGAAGATCGTCGTCTCATCAGCGGCCAGATCGCCAACGTCATCCGCAAAGGCGACCTGCTCATGTCAGGTCTCGAATCGCGCTTGCGCGAAACGCTCGAAGAAATCGGAGTTGAACCGTCGAATGGCAAAAATATTGGTGGTTGAAGACGACCGCGACATACGCGATCTGATCCGCACGGTGCTGGAGATGGGCGGGCACGAACTCCACGAGGCGGAGACGGGCGAGGAAGGCCTTGAGCGAGCGAGGCAGTTGCGCCCCGATGTGATCCTGATGGACTTGAGCCTGGCGGGCGCGATAGACGGTCTGGAATCAACCCGGCGGCTGCGCGCCGATGCGTCGTTCGACCGGACGCCCATCATCGCCCTCACCGCTCACGCCATGCGCGGCGACCGCGAACGCTCGCTCCACGCCGGTTGCGACGAACATTGGACAAAGCCGATCATCGATCTCGAACAATTCAAAGCGTTGGTTGAGCGCGTTATCGCGGACGGACGCCGTCCAGGCAACGACGAGACGTAACGCCCCCACATGCGCGCCCGAAATGTAAGCCCCGCCAGAGGGGCAGCTATGGCTGTCCCTGACGGGGCTTAAAATCTTCCTGTTCTTACCAGACCCCACAGGTCTCGCAAGTCCGCTTCAAATTCGCGCGCTCAAGAGGAAGCGCGACCGTGAATCATCCGGCGCATGCGGTCGGCAAAGAGCACGTCGATCTTCTGCGGCTCAATCAACGCCGTGACTTCGCCGAGACCGAAAGCCGGGTGCACCAACGTCTGTCCGGCGCGATACAAGCGCGCGGGATCGTAAGGCGCACCGGCCTGCGAGGCGCGCCCGCCCGTCATCTTAACACCGCTCTTGAACGAACTGCGCGTCTGGCAGATCGGGCACGTCACGCGCGACACCTGCCCGCGCTTCGTGACGGACGCAACGACGTGGCCGCGCTCCACTTCACATTTCGTGCAAAGTTTCTCCACGCGCTCGCCGACGACATACGTCCGCTTCTCGATTTTCCCGTCCACCACACTCGTCTCAATGTTCTCCGTCATACACGCTCCCTTTCAAACTGCTTCAAGCGCCTCTCCGTCGAACGGAAGCGCGGTTCTGATCCAGTGGCTTGACGAACGCTTATGCGGCGACCGTCCGGCCTGTTGAGTTGTCGAGGCGAAATCAAATAGCGACGCGCGGCAAACTTACCTGCCGCGCCGCGGGCGGAAAGAACGACGACCGACGCTTGAACCGGCGCGTTTGGCTCCGCCGAAAGGCTTCGCCGCGCCCGGCGTCGCCGTCTGCACGCCGCCGAATCCTTGCAACAGGACACGCTCGACGGCCTGCCCGGTCAGACGCTCGATGGCGCGCATGTTTAATTCCTCGACCGGCGTGACCAGAGTGATCGCGCGTCCGCGGTTTCCGGCTCGACCCGTGCGTCCGATGCGATGCACGTAGTCTTCCGGCGCAGCGGGCACGTCGTAGTTGATGACGTGCGAGATAGAGTCAACGTCAATGCCGCGCGCCGCGATGTCGGTTGCGACGAGGACGCGTGTCTTGCCGTCCTTGAAGCCGCGCAGGGCGGCCTCGCGCTGCGGCTGCGTGCGGTCGGCATGGATGCGGTTCACTTTATGCTCGCGCGCTTCGAGGATGTGCGAGAGGCGTTCCGCGCCGCGCCGCGTGCGCGTAAAGACGAGCACGCGCTCGAAGCGTTCGCGCTCAAGGAGATCGAGGAGCAGCGCCGTCTTCGATTCCATCGCCACCGGGTAAGCGGTCTGTTCGACCGTCGTGGCCGCCGCCCCGCGCTGGCTGACTTCGACCAGTTTCGGCTTGCGCATGTTCGAGCGCGCGATGGTTTCAATCGCGGGCGACATCGTGGCCGAGAAGAGAAGCGTCTGCCGTTCGGCAGGCAGCGCAGCCAGCACGCGACGAATCGCAGGCCAGAAACCCATGTCGAGCATGCGGTCGGCCTCGTCGAGCACGAGTGCTTCGATATGCGCGAAGTTAATCGCGCCGCGCTCCATGTGGTCGAGCAGGCGACCGGGCGTTGCGATCACGACGCTCACGCCGCGCCGCAACAGATCAGTCTGCCGCGACATGCCCGCGCCGCCAATGAGCGTCACGCAGCGCGCCGCCGATTTTTTCGGAAGGAGCGAACGATAGCTGGCTTCGATTTGCGTCGCCAGTTCGCGCGTCGGTGCGAGGACGAGCAGGCGTATGCCGGGGCGCGGCTGCTGCGACATGCGTTGAATGATCGGCAGCAGAAACGCGGCGGTCTTGCCCGTCCCGGTTTCGGCGCAACCGATCAGGTCTGCGCCGCTCAAGACAACAGGAATCGCCTGTTGTTGAATGGGTGTCGGTTCGGTGTATCCGAGAGACTCGACGACACGCACCAGCGCGTCGTCAAGTCCCAGTTCAGAAAAATTCATAAAATCCTTTGGCGCGGCTGCAACCTACAAAGGGAGCGCACCTGTGTTAACTGAAAATTGGAAGCGCCTCCGGCGGCGTTTTTGGTCATCGTCGGAGGCGCTTTGCTTGAGTGAATCACCGGCCAAGTGCTCTTTCAGAGAACTTACCAGCGCGGCTCGCGGTTGCCGCCGCCACCGCCGCCATAGCCGCCACCGCCGCCACGGTTGCCACCGCCGCCGCCGTAACCACCACCGCCGCCGCGATTGCCGCCGAAGCCGCCGCGCCCGCCACCACCGCCGCCACCGCCGCGTCCGCCGCGATCTTCGCGCGGGCGGGCTTCGTTGACGGTCAGGTTGCGACCGTTGAATTCTTTGCCGTTGAACTGCTCAATGGCCTTCTGCCCCTCTTCGTTGCTGGACATTTCGACGAAGCCGAAGCCGCGTGAGCGACCCGTCTCGCGATCTTCAACCACCGAAGCCGACTCGACCGTGCCCGCCTGCGAGAACAGCTGCTGCAAATCATCGCTGGAGGTCTGGAACGACAAGTTCCCGACGTAAAGTTTCATAGACATGTAGATGTACCTCTCCTATAGGTAGGAGTATCTGAGAGAAGCTGCGAATCAAAGTGGCTTCGATGTAACGGTAGGCAGCGAAGGCTTGCGTTCGGGTGCTCAAGGGAGCGCTTCTAAAGTTGAAATCAGCCCACTCTCGAACCATCCAGAACGCCGCTCGGAAAACCTGTCTAGCGGGGCGCATCACCGTTGACGCAAGAGAGAAGGAATTTGCCAGTCACTATGATGCACTAAATAGCCTCTAAGTTGCAAGCTGCGAGTGCCTTGCGCCCCGCGAACGTGCCATCTTACGAGAGCGCGTCTGACCGGCACGAGACGCTCCTTTTTACTGATCATCGGCCTGATGCCGGGTCACGTCCGCCCCGTAGGCGCGTGACTACTTGAGCACGCTATGTGATTAAGTAGTCACCAGAGATCGGCCATTCACAATGAGGCAGGCAGCACGGCAATCCGCCAAACGGCTCTAAAGTTACCTTAAAACGGCTTATTGGGAACATTTTACGCCGCGGCTTAAAAGTTTGAAGAACACCGGGTTGTGGCCTGCTGATTGCTTTCACCAGGTCGGGCGGCCTGCGTCTGCCTGTCGAAGTCCCCTCTATCAATTAAGGAATCATTCTCTTTAAATGTGATAGTCCAACTTCTAATAAACGGCATTATTGCCGGATGTATTTACGCTCTCGTGGCCTATGGCTTCGCGCTCATTTATAACACCACGCGCACGTTTCACTTTGCTCATGGAGCGGTTTACACCTTTTCTGTCTACCTCTTCTACACAATCAGCGGGTGGGGAGTGCCGTGGTGGATCGTCACTATCCTGACCCTCGCGGCGACGGCTCTGCTGGGTATGACGATTGACGAGATTGTTTACCGCCCGCTGGTCAAGCGAAATTCTTCGTTGCTGATACGTCTCCTCAGTTCGCTCGGCGCGTACCTAATCATCATCAACTTGATTTTGATGGTATACGGCAACGAAATGAAGGTGCTGAACGCCAGACTTCAGCCCGTACACAAAATCGGCAACGTCATTTTGTCGGAAGCGCAGTTGGTCACGGTCGCCGCGTCCGTTCTTATTTTCGTCCTGCTCGTGCTGCTCTTGAGGATGACGCATCTCGGCAAAATGGTTCGTGCGATGCGTGATGACCCCGAATTGGTGTCGGCGCTGGGCGTGAATCCGCAGAACGTGCGGAGGCTCGTCTTCGCCCTCGGTTCAACTCTCGCAGGGGTGGCCGCCATCCTCAAGGGACTGGACGTGGGCGCAGACCCGAATGCCGGAATGGTGGCTTTCCTGAGCGGGACTGTGGCCGTCATCATCGCCGGAGTCGGAATTTTTAACGGCGTAATTCTGGGGGCGTTACTGGTGGGCATCCTCCAGAGTTTCGCCATCTGGAAATTCTCCGCCCAGTGGCAGGATACAGTGACCTTCCTGTTGCTGATCCTGTTTTTGCTGCTTCGCCCGGAGGGAATTTTTGGCCGCCGTCGCCGGGTGGAAGAGATAGCCGCATGACTTACGCGCTCCATGTCCTGAACCTGATCAGCATCTACGCGATTCTGTCCCTGTCGCTCAACCTGCTGGTCGGCTACACGGGATTGCTCTCGTTGAGCCACGCGGCTTTCTATGGCATCGGGGCTTATATTTGTTCGCT
>DASPJG010000517.1:0-2292 GCA_035628755.1 Pyrinomonadaceae bacterium | reverse complement strand
CTCGGCGTCGGCTATCTGCCGCAGGAGCCTTCTATCTTTCGCAAGATGACCGTGGCCGAAAACGTCCTCGCCATCCTTGAGACGATGGGACTCAGGCGGCGCGAGCGTTTCAAACGGCTGGAAGAATTGTTGGAGGAATTTGGCGTCGCGCACGTGCGCAACACGCGCGGCGAGGCTCTGTCGGGCGGCGAGCGCAGGCGCACGGAGATCGCGCGCGCGCTGGCGACCGAGCCGCAGTTCATCCTCTTGGACGAGCCGTTTGCGGGAATTGACCCGAAGGCGGTGGACGAAATTCAAAAGATGATCCTATACCTGCGCGGGCGCGGCATCGGGATTCTGATCACGGATCACAACGTGCGCGAGACGCTCGGCGTCACCGACCGCGCCTACATCATGGCCGAAGGGCGCATCTTCCGCTCGGGCGCGCCGCTCGCGCTGACGGAAGACGCGGAAGTGCGGCGGCTCTACCTCGGCGAAAAATTCCGCCTGTGAAGTCGCTGCACGGAAGGGCGCGTTTAGGTTATAATCTCCCCGTTACGCTGCCAACGGCGTTTCAAGTTCAACAACCCGGTAAAGTTTCAGGTTAGTTTTCATCAGTACAGGTATGTCCGTAAAGCTCACAACCAGTCTTTCGCAGCGACTCGTGCTGACGCCGCAACTGCGCCAGCGGATCGAGATGTTGCAGATGACCACTATCGAACTGGGCGAACTGATCCAGCAGCAGTTGCTCGAAAATCCGGTGCTCGAAGAGGTGGTCGCGCAGGAAGAGAAGCGCGAGATCGAAGAGCACATTATCGATCAACTCGCGGGCGGCAACACCGATCTCGCCAACGACACGGCGGCGCGCGAAGACATGGCCGCGCGCGAACCCGCCGGGGACGACCTGAACGGCAACTCCAACGGCGCGGGCGACCTCTCCGCCGTCGAATCCATGCTCGGCGCGGCGGACGCACAGGCGTTGCCCGAAGGCGCGTCGGCCACCGGGGAAGAGTTCGATGGCGATGCGCCGGAGCGCGACGCGGACGCCTTTGAGGAGATAGATTTCGGACGCGAGTTTCAGGAATATCTCGACCCCGGCTACAAGACGCAGGAGTATGAGTACAAGGAAGACGGGCCGACCTTCGAGCAATTTCTGACGCGCCCCGAATCGCTCTCCGAACATTTGATGTGGCAGTTGAGCATGAGCCACGTTGACGAACACGTCCTGCCCATCGCCGAGGCCATCATCGGCAATCTCGACCCCGACGGGCGGCTCAGCGCGACGAACGAAGAGATCGCGGAGTTTGGCGGTTGGACGGTGGAGGCGGTTGAAGAGGCGCGGCAGATCGTGCTCGGTCTCGACCCGGTCGGCTGCGGCGCGCGCGACGTGCGCGAATGCCTGCTCGTCCAGCTTGAAGCGATGGGCGCGGGCGCGCGGCTCGGCGCGCAACTCATCCGCGAACACCCGCTCGCCGATTTGCAGCAGCACAAGCTGCACAATCTTTCCAAGCAGATCGGCGTCAGCGTCGAGACGCTGCTCGAAGAACTCGCCTTCATCCGCGCGCTCAACCCGCACCCCGGTCGGCAGTATTCTTCGGAAGAGCCGGTCTTGATCGTGCCGGAAGTCTTCATCGAAAAGGTTGACGACGAGTATGAAATTTATTTCGCCGACGACGGCAGCCCGCGCCTGCGCCTGAGCAGCAGCTACCAGCAGATGCTCGGCCAGCCCGATACCTCGAAAGAGACGCGCGACTTCATCAAAGACAAGATGCGTTCGGCGGTTGATCTGCTGCGCAACATAGAGCACCGGCGGCAGACGATCTACCGCGTCGTCGAGTGCATCGTCCACCGCCAGCGCGAGTTTCTGGACAAGGGCGTGCAGTTCATCAAGCCGATGATGCTCAAGGACGTGGCCGAGCAGACGGGAATGCACCTTTCGACCATCTCGCGCGTCGTCAATCGTAAATGGGCGCACACGCCGCAGGGCGTCATCGAACTGCGCCGCTTCTTTACGGAGGGCATGACGAATGAGGACGGCGAGGAAGTTTCGACGCGCATCATCAAATTGAAGATCAAGAAACTGATCGAGGAAGAAGACCCGCACAACCCGATCACGGACGATCAGGTGGTGAAGATTTTGATGAAGGACGGCATGAAGCTGTCGCGCCGCACGGTGGCGAAGTACCGCGACCAGATGCAGATTCCCGGCTCGCGCGAGCGTAAAGCTCCTGTTTAAGTGATGCTTCGTCGGGCGTGCGCCGGTTAAAGTTTAGCTATACATCAATCAAGCGAGTCAGCGGGAAGGCAGGGGCG
>DASPJG010000516.1:0-4479 GCA_035628755.1 Pyrinomonadaceae bacterium | reverse complement strand
TCGAGGACGACCTGGAGGGGGAAGGACATGCCGGGGAGCAGATGAAAGGTGGTGCGCAGGATTTCGTGACGGGCGATGAGACGCTGGAGGGCGGAGGCCAAGTGGGGCAGGTGCAGGGCGTCCGGCACGCGCACGACGCAGCATACGGAATTATCAATGCTTGAGAAGTCGTGTTCTATTTGTTGTCGCCAGATGCGCTGCTGCTGGAGCGACAGGCGATAGCCTTGAATCGTGTTCTCATTCATGGTCATGCACTTTCTCTATGCGGCGGATGAGGGCGGAAATGGAGTCACACGGACTTCTGATTACGTGAGGGCAACACCGTCTCGACCGTGTATGGCAATACCGCGCAACTCTGCTTGAAGAGTTGACGTTGCGCTCAATCAGTGTGGGTATCGGATGAAGTTACTGGTTGAAAGTATCGGAGACGGGGTCGGTTGCCGGAGGGCTATAAAGCTCGGCCATGGCGACTAAAACTTTGCGCGCGCCGCGATAGGGTTCGCGGCTGTGCGAAACCAACATGTTGTCGATCAGCAAGAGGTCTCTCTGCTGCCAGGGAAACGCGACTGATGCGCGCCGATATGCTTCACGGATGGATTCTAAAGCTGCCGGTTCGATAGGCGTGCCGTCGCCGTAATAGGTATTGGAAGGGAGGTCTTCCTCTTTGAACTCGGCCAGCAGGGCGGCGCGAATCAGCGGCTCAAGGCTGGAGACGTGAAAAAAGGCGGCATGCTCAAACCACGTCTCCTCGCCGGTTTTCGGATGCACTTCGACGTTGCGGAAAATCTGGCGTGTTCTCAGTTTGTCCTCGCCCGTCCATTCAAAGTCGATGGCCGACTGTCGGCAGTAACTTTCCACTTCCGACTTCTGCGTGGTTTGAAAAGCGGTCTGCCATGAAAGGCCGAAACCGCTGCCGTAGTTGCGTAGGTAGAGCACCTTTTTCTGCTTGAACTTCTCTTTAACGTCGGAAGGGATCAAGCTCAACACCCGCCTGCCATCGGCGATAGGAGTCGCGCCGCCTTGCTCGGCTGGCTGGAGACAGAAGAAGTAGAGTTTCATCGGCCAGCGGCGCGCGTATGATTGCTCGTTGTGAAAATGAATATACTGGCTGGCAGGATGATCGGTCGAAGTGTAGATGCCGTTACTGATCTCGGAACGTGGCGACGAACGCTCGCGATAGTCGAGGAGTTGCGGGGAAATGGCGCGCGCCACCGACTCGAACCCTTCCGCCTTCTCCACTCCGAACCCGCGAAACAAAATCGCTCCGTGCCGCAACAATTCCCGCTCCAGATACTCTCCCGCTCCCGTCGCCCACTGCGCCAGATTAACTCCCGGCGTCGCCGGTTCCACCACCAGCGGAAAATTATCCGTCTCCGGCAGGTATCCGCTTTTAACCAGTGAAGACAGAGACACCTCGCGCTCTTTACGACGAAAGACCGGCATCTTGTTTCGGTTCGGCTCGGCATACTCTTTATCGCTCATAATGCCTCTTTTCTCTCAGCTCTACGATTTGAACGGGATGCGCGCGCGCGCGACGCGCTGTGGCGGACGCCTTCAGAAGCTTCACGACCCCTCGCGGACTATCTTGCGTCTGGTCGCTTTCCATCTCCCGGCGTTGGCCTCTTCGCGCGCCCTTCTCGGCGCGACAGGTTGCTCCGGTTCCATCTCCGTTATCATTTCCAATTCGCTGAGCGAGATGTCTGGACGCAACACGACATTTTGGAGGAGGGTTTCGAAGTGGTTATGCATGAGCTTGATGGTAGCGTCGTTAAAAAGGTCGAGGTTATAAGTCCACGCGCCTCCCAACATGCCGCCCGACTCGGCCATCTGCAAGGTGAAGTCGTACCTCACGACCGCGTTGTTTGAAGGGACGTGAGACAGTTCGAGGTTCGGGAGCGTGAGCGCCGACTTCGGCGCGTTATGGAAACCGAAAACCACCTGAAAGAGCGGCGTCCGGCTCAGGCTCCGCTCCGGTTGTAATTCACTGACCAACTTCTCTAAGGGCATATCCAGATGTGCGTATGCATCGAGCGTCACTTCGCGCACGCGCCCTAACAACTCGCTGAAGGTTGGATCGCCGGAGAGGTCTGTGCGCAGGGGCAGCGAGTTGATGAAGAAGCCGATCAGGTTTTCTATCTCAATCCGGTTTCGATTGGCGATGGGCGTGCCGACGATAACATCGTCTTCACCCGTGTAGCTGTAGAGCAGGGTCTTGAAGACGGCCAGCAGCGTCATGAACAACGTCGCGCCCTCTCGACGGCACAATGCTCGAAGCGCGTCGGCCAGTTCGTCCGTCAACGTGAAGGAATAACTTCCGCCACGGAAAGTTTGCACGGCGGGGCGCGGTTTGCTGAAAGGTATTTCCATGACGGGCAAGTCGCCTGCCAGTTGGGTTTTCCAGTAATGTAGCTGTCGCTCCAGAACTTCGCCGCGCAGCCAGTCTTGCTGCCACACGGCATAATCAACATACTGGATCGGCAATTCCTCAAGCGGCGACGCTTCGCCCCGCAAATATGCCTCGTAGAGAGCCGCCACCTCTCTGACGAGGATGCTCATCGACCATCCATCGGAGATGATGTGATGCATCGTCAAGAGACAGATATGTTCATCTTCCTGTAGCCGCAGCAGGCGCACGCGCAGCAGAGGCCCCTGCGCGAGGTCGAAGGGGCGATGCGCTTCCTCTTGTGCGAGGCGTTGCGCTTCAGCCTCGCGCGCTTCCTGATCCAGTCCGCTCAAATCTTCGACCGGAATGACGAGCAGCGCGGGCGGCGAGATAAACAGTCGCGGTTCTCCTCTTTCGGCGACGAACGTCGTGCGCAGCACCTCATGACGCCTGCCGATCTCCGTTAGCGTCCGCTCCAAGACCGGAATGTCGAGTTGACCCGCAAGGCGCACCGCGACGGGCACGTTGTAGATATAACTGTCAGGCTCTAACTGGCTGAAGAACCACAGCCGTTGCTGTGCAAATGAGAGCGGCAAGACCGCCCCGCGCGGCGCGACCATAATCGGCGGCACTGTCAGCCCGTGTCCGGCCTGCATCACCTCGTCAACCAGTTCGCTCAACCGGGCGACCGTGGGTCTTTCAAACAGACTGCGCAGCGGCAGTTCGATCCGAAACACTTCACGGAGACGAGAATTCAGTTGTGTCGCCAGCAGGGAATGGCCGCCCAGCGCGAAGAAATTGGCGTCAACGCTCACCTGCTTGAGGTCGAGCACCTCGGCAAAGATATTGGCGATCATCTCTTCGGTCGGGACACGCGGCGCGAGGTGGTTTTCAACGCCATGCGGCAGCACATCTTCCGGCGCGGGCAAGGCTGCCTTGTCAACTTTGCCGTTCGGCGTCAGGGGAAACGCGTCGAGCAATACGAAGGCGGCGGGAATCATGTACTCCGGCAAGAGATTGCTTAAGTAGTCGCGCAGTTGATCGGCGTTGATGCCGTCTCCCCCGACTTCTTTCAGCATCATTTTTTCTACCGGCGCGCTCTTCCTATCGCTTCTCCCTGCCGCCTCTCTCCGAATGGCATACAGGTTGTGCCGATCCATCCCTTTCAAGAACTCGTCCTGTTCCACCATGACCTCGAACCCGTATGACGACAGCAACTCCAACACTTCCGCCAGTCGTCCACGAATTTCTCCCCCGTCGTGCACCTCCATCACGATCTGGTCGATCTTGTGCCAGTCTTGCGGCTCGATGCCGCGCAACACGTCCATCTCCGCGCGCTGCACATCTATTTTCAACAGGTCAATACGTTTGACCCCTTCTTCCTTAATCACGTCCGACAATCGCCGCAGACGACATTCCTCCCGCAACTCTTTGAAACGCGCCGCCAGCAACTCGTCCGCATGCGCCAGCAACTCCTCCGCGCCCGTCGCGCCCTGCTCCTGCTCGCTACGAAGATGGCTCTTGACGACTTCCACCTCTTCGCCTACGTCCGCGTAATCGCTCACTCCTGACATCACCGTATATTGCGGATAATAGGTGAAGGTCACACGCTTCTCCGCATCGGAAAGACCGTAGTTAAAGACCCGCGCATCGAGGCCGTAAAGCTGCATATTTAGACATAGGCTCTCGTAAACGCTCGATGCAGGTTCAAAAGCATAAAGCCGCGCGTCTGGACATTGCTGTGCCACGAAGAGAGAGAACATGCCGATGTTGGCTCCGGCATCGAAAACACACGCGCCTGCGGGCAAAGAGATGCCGTGCTTTAGATAGCTCTGCTTTTCAAAGATTTCAGAGTAGAGGTAGTCGGTCTCATGCTTGTTATGATGAATCACGGACAGGTTGTTGCCGAGCGTATAGCGAAGATGCTTCTGTGGATGAATACCTTGATGCTGCGGGATGACATAAGCGATGAGCCGCTTCTCTCCTTCCTCGCCCCCCTCTCTCGCCACCACCACACACTCTCTCACTCCCGCGTGCTGCCGCAACCTCCGCTCCACCTCTCCCAACTCCACCCGGTACCCGCGCACCTTTACCTG
>DASPJG010000515.1:0-2065 GCA_035628755.1 Pyrinomonadaceae bacterium | reverse complement strand
TCCACGGCCTGCCGCGTCCGTCTTCGCGGCGCGGCGGTTCTGGTATCAAGGGGGCTAAAATAGCCCATTGTTCATCAGTTAGTTCTTCGCCTCGTGCCATGCCGAAATGCTAGCATGGGTATTTATGAGACTGCTTCTAGTCCGGTACGGAAACAAAAATTAAACCAAACCCGTTCGAGCATCGTTTCCGCTCGTCGCGCACACCTTGATCAATGGCTACCGAAGAACTCTCCGACAAACTCGAAGTGCCGCTCGCCTCGCTGATCGAACTGGCGATTGAAGGCTGGCGTCTGGACAGTTGGCTCGCGGCGCAGCCGCCGGAAAAAGCCGCGTCGAAACTGCGCCACATCGCACGCCGCCTGCAAAAATTTTTGGACGAGCGTGAACTGAGCGCGCTCGACCTGACGGGGAAGAGTTACGAGCCGGGCATGTCCGTCGAGGTGCTCGAAGCCGTGGAGGATGAACGGCTCGGAGAGCGCGAGCGTCTGATTGACGAGATGGTCGAGCCGATCATTTTGTGGCGCGGGCGCGTGGTGAAGTACGGGCGCGTCGTCGTCAGGCAGGGCGGCAGGGGAACGTTGCCGCCGCAAAGTTGAACTATCCGCAAAGTTGAACTATCCGATCCGAACGCGGCGGGCAAAGTTTTGTTTGAAAGCGGGCGGCGCATCTGTTTGAGTGTGGAGTTTGGTATGAGCGCATTTATCAACTACGGCATTGATCTCGGAACGACGAATTCCTGCATCGTGCGGCTCGACGGCGACGAGATCAAGATCATCCAGAACGCCGATCAGATGAACGTGACACCGTCGGTGGTGCGGGTGCTGCGGTCTGGGAGCGTGATGGTGGGGCGGCGCGCTTACAACGCCATCGCGGAAGACCCGGACAACGTGGCGGCGGAGTTCAAGCGACTGATGGGGCAGAAGTATCAACAGCAGTTTCCGGCCTCCGGGCGCGCGATGTCGCCGGAAGAACTCTCGGCGGAAGTCTTGAAGTCGCTGCTCGGCGATGCGCGCCGCAGGCAGGCCGGGGACGACGATGGCGACCTCTCGTCAGCGGTCATCACCGTGCCCGCCGCCTTCACCGCGCTTCAATGCGAGGCGACGGCGCGCGCAGCCCGTCTTGCCGGACTGGCCGCACACCCCTTGCTGCAAGAGCCGATTGCCGCCGCCCTCGCCTACGGCGCACGACCCGACAGCCAGGATCAACGCTGGCTCGTCTTCGACCTCGGCGGCGGCACGCTCGACATCGCCGTCGTCTCCACGCGCGAAGGGCGTCTGAGCGTGCTCGAACACCGGGGCGACAATCATCTCGGCGGCAAAGACATCGACCGCCTCATCGTGCAAAAAATCTTCCTGCCGCATCTCGCGGCGCAATTTTCTCTGCCCGGCGCAGAGGCGAGAGGGCGACTCCTGCGCAAGCTCACTTTGATCGCCGAGTATGCCAAGATCGAACTCTCGACGGCGGACGAAACCATCGTCAGCCTCATTGACCTCGGCACAGACACGGCAGGCCGTTTCATCGAAGCCGAACTCCCGCTTCGCCGCGCCGAAGTCGAAGCGGAGATCGAACCGCTCGTCGCGCGTTGCTTGCAACTGGCCGCCGACGCGCTCTCAGCCGCGCGCGTGCGCGGGACTGATCTGGATCGCGTGCTGCTCGTCGGCGGCCCCACGCAGATGCCTTACCTGCGCCGCAGCATCGGCGACGCGCTCGGCGCGAAGGTAGATTACTCGCTCGACCCGATGACCGTCGTGGCCTACGGCGCGGCAATCTATGGCGCGACCGTCGAACGCGCCGCGCCCGCGCCGCGCGCGACGGCTGCGCCGGACAAACCGTTGTCTGTGCGGCTCGCCTTCGATCCGGTCAGCACGTCGCTCGAAGCGGCGGTCGCGGGGAAACTCGGCGGCGCGCGCGCGCCCGAAGCGCGCGAGGTGAAAATCGACACGGACAACAATTTCTGGACGAGCGGCTGGCACGCCCTGAGCGACAACTACTTCGAGATTCCGCTCGTCTTGCAGGAAGGGAAGAACAACAATTTTCTGCTCAGCGTGCGCGACGCGCAGGGGCG
>DASPJG010000514.1:0-8372 GCA_035628755.1 Pyrinomonadaceae bacterium | reverse complement strand
GGAGAAAGCGGTCGAGTTGCGCTTCGGGCAGCGGGTACGTGCCTTCATACTCGATGGGGTTCTCGGTGGCGAGCACGGTGAAGAGCGGCGAGAGCGGGTGGAGTTCGCCGTCAATCGTCACCTGCCGTTCCTCCATCGCTTCGAGCAGCGCGGCCTGCGTCTTCGGCGGCGTGCGGTTGATCTCGTCGGCGAGCAGGATGTCCGTGAAGATCGCGCCGCGCCGTAAGGAGAAACTCGACGTGGCGACGTTGAAGACGTTCGTGCCCGTGATGTCGGAGGGCATCAAATCGGGCGTAAACTGGATGCGGCCAAAATCCGCGCCGACGATGCGCGCGAGCGTCTTGACCAGAAGCGTCTTCGCCGTGCCCGGCACGCCCTCGATGAGCGCGTGCCCTTCCGCCAGCAAAGCCACCAAGACCTGCTCGATCACCTCGTCCTGCCCGACGATCACCTTGCGTAACTCCGTCAGGATGTGTTCGACCGTTGAAGATACGTTTTGCAGCAAGTTATCAAGTGATGAGGAAAAGCCGTGAATCGTGAATCGTAAATCGTGAATAGATGAAGTCAGTTTTCTCTATTCACGATTTACGATTCACGATTCACTTATTCTTTCCTTCATCGCTCCTTTCAAAAGTTGATCTAAACCTAGAGCCTCCCGGCCTGCCTGATCTCGCGTGCGCGCATGCGTATGCCGAGCGTGCGTTCGAGTTCGCGAAGGCGCGCGACGAGCGCGAGCGACTGGCGCGGGGTGACCGCCTCGCCGTTGATCGCGTCTTCGCACTCGCGCATCAGTGATTCGATCTCTTCGCGGTTATGGCCTGAGCGCGCGGCGACCGCAGCGGCAATATCGGCGCGCGGCGCGCTCGCGTCTGAGCCGCCGTAGCGCGCGAGCGCGCGGCGCGTGCGCCCGTAGACGTTTTCGATGGCGAGGTCGAAGGCGCGTGCGCGTTGTTGCAGTTCGGCCATCGAGGCGACGAACTCCAACTTGGAACGCCGGTCAACGCGCGGCGCGGGCAGCGGGCGGGCGAAGCGTCGCCCGCGCGTCCAGACGACGGCTGCCGCGAGCAAAAACAGTTGCGCGCACATGGCGAGGACGGGCGTGCCCGCGAAGTAGGCGGCGAGTTGGTTGCGCGTCGTGCCGCGTCCTTGATGAAACTCGTCGAAGGCGATGAGGCCATCGCCCGCGCCCGCAATGACGTTCGCGGCGAGTTGCAAATTGTCCGCGCGACTGATGCCGCGATTGGCGACGATGAAAGGATCGCTCAAGATGATGACGCGACCGCGACCGCGCGCGAAATCCACCAGCAATGCGCCGCGCTCGTCGCTCACATGAAAGACGGGCGCGCCCCACTGCTGCGCCGACGCGGCTTCCGCTTCAACACCCGTCGCCGGGTCGTTCGCGTTCGGATCGCTTTCCGTCTCTTCGCTGCCGGAGTTCTCGTTTTGTGTGGCTGAATCGTCTTGCACGTTGACGGGCGAGCGCGTCGCATCCGGGGATGCGTCCCCGGTCTGTTCGCCTGCGCTTTCGTTCTCCGTCTTGCGGAAGGCGATGAGGCGGCTGGCGTAGCGCGAAGGCGCGACGCTTGAGACATCGCGCGTGAGCAGCGTCGGCTGCGCGGGCGCAAGTTGCGACGCGCCGCGCGTGAGAGCCTCCGTGTCGTCGGCGCGCACGTCGCGCTCCGGCAGCGAGACGCTGTCCGTGGAGACGCGCCATGCGTCGCCCTCGGTGAGCGATTCGGGCGGCGTGCGATCAATGACGACGAGCCGCCCGCCCGCTTCCACCCACGCCAGCAAACTCTGCACTTCTTCCGGTTTCAACTCGACACGCGTCTGGCCGACGATCACGAACGTCGCAGGCCGCGCGCCTTCAGCCGCCTGTGCGAGCGCGGCGGGCGGCTCGCGCCAACGCGTCACGCGCCGCCCCGACTCTTCCAGAAATTCATACAACGCGCGCGTGCCCGACGCGCCCGCATTCAACGTCGAACGATCCGGCCTGAACTCCAACTCCGCTTCCCGCTCGACGCGCACGTAGGACGCCGCGTTCAAAGCGACGAGCAACGCCAGCAGCGCGACCGCGAAAATTATGATGGAGAATCTTCCACGCATAAGTTATGAGTTTCAGGTTTCAGGACTGAAATTCGGACTTCTTTATCTCGAACTTGAAACCTGCAACCTTCAAGAAGCCTGCAACCTTCAACTTGAAACTTTTATTGTCTGCCGACAACGGGTTCGGAAGTCGTCCCAGTCGGCAACGGTCGCGGGGGCGAAGCCGTACCAGTGGCGTTCGTAGTTGTATGTGAGCGGCTGCATGTCGCCGTAGAGCGCGTCGCGCGTGGCGCGGAGGGCTGACAGGTAGTCGCGGTTGGTTTTGTGCGCGGCAAGGCGCAGGACGCGCCGCTCGCCGAGTTCGACGAGGACGGCGATGTAGGCTTTGCGGATCGCGCCGCGCAGGTCGCCCGCGCGGGCGAGCGATTCGGCCTGCTCGATCAAGTCGGCGGGCGTCTGGCCGGGAGCGAGCCGCTCGCCGAGCACGACGCGCGCCTCGTTTCGCGTCTTCTTCTTGGCGCGATTGCGCGGCAGGAGTTGCGCGCCGTATTTCCAGAGCAAGTAGATGATCACGGCAGCCGTCAGCGCGAAGACGAAGAGGCGCGCGACGACGGAGAACGTGGTGGCCGTGCCCTCGCTGACCGGACTTGATTCAGGCATCAGGCCGCGCAGCCAATTCTTGAACTGTTTCCATTGGCGCATCAGCGCGCTGTCTTCCGTGGGCTGTTCGTTGTACTCGCGGCGTTGGAGGATGGCGTTTAACCGTCCTTTCTCGGCCTCCTTATCGCGCGCGACTTGCGCCGCGTTCGCCGCCTCCGCGATTCGCGTGTCGAGCGCGCGCAGACGCTCGGCGACGCGTAAAAGCAGTTCGTCGCGCACGATTATGTCGCCCACCGCGATCTTCGCGTAGAGGTCTAGCTCCTCGTGCAGCCAGCGGTTGTCAACGTCGTAGGCGAAGCCCGCGCCTTCGATTTTTTCGGTCGCGGGGAGCGCGGCGCGCACTTGCTGGAAAACCATCTCTTCATGCGCGAGGAACTCTGGCGAGTTCACTTCATCCGTCTCGTCAAACATCCGGTGCAACTCTTCCATCGCCTCCGCCGCTTCAAGAGCACGCGCGCGGTAGTCTTCGAGCGAGGCGGCGACGGCTCGCTGTTGCGCGGCGATGAAGCAGCAGAGCAACGCGAAGAGAAACGCCTTGAGGGTGGCGGCGGCGCGCGGCGCGCGACGGGGCGTGCGGGCGCGGCGCGTCATTGCGGGTTCCTCCCCGACAGTTCGAGGGTGGTGATATTTGAGAGAGGAGTGAACGATTCTTCGCGCCCATCGTGCGGCGCGCGCGGCGCGGCGTTGGGCGAGGCGGAGATGGCGGGCACGAGCGGCGCGAGTCCGCCGCCGGGCAGCAGCGGCATCTCGCCGAGATGCTGCGCGGCCAGAAGTTCGATGTCGTAGCCTTCGTGGCGCACGCGCTCGTCCACGTACAGCAGCGAGAGACCAAGCATCCACACGGGCGCGAGCAAGATCGAACTCGCCTGCGTTAACACCTGATAGCCGACGGCGTACCAGACCGGCCAGTCCGCTTCGTCGAGCGAGAGCGGGTTGATCCCTTGCAGGTAGCCATACCAGCCGAGCGGGATGATGAAGAGCATCAAGGCCGAGTAGGTGGCGAAGGTGGTGAAAAGGAACATCGCCGTGAGGCGGCGAACGTTGCCGCGCGCGAGCGTCACGCTGCGCGTGATGGCCTCGAACACGCCCCGCCCCTCGACGAGCATCACCTGCGGCACGTAGGCCGCGCGCCCGACGATAAAGAAGAAGAGAAAGAGCGCGCCCGCCGTGAGCAGAAGGAACAGCGCGCCGCCGAGTATGCCGCCGAGCCACATCGCGCCGCCGCCCAACACCAACGCGCCCCCGGCCACCATCGCCACCGCGAGCAGCCAGATGAAGAAGACGGTCAGGCCGACGACCCACGCGAATATGCCGATGAGAAAGAGCGCGCCGACGAGTCCCCAGAAACGCGCGCGCACGCTGCGGTAGATGGTGAGCGCGGCGACGGGTTCGTCCCAGAGCAGGTGCATCACGAGGTTGCGCGATGCGCCGCCCATCACGAGCAGGAAAAAGAAGCTCCCCGTCATTATCAGCACCCACCCGACCACGGCCATGCCAATGTAGAGCACGAGCCGCCCGCCGCTCTGGGTCGCCGGAATGGCGTGCATACTGATAGTCCACAGCACGGAACCGACCGTCGAGGCGACGACCGGCGGCGCAGCCGTGCGGATGAGCGTCAGGAAATGGCGACGGTAGAGACGGATCGTGCGGTCAATGAGATCGCCCGCGCCGAGCGGGGAGAGCGACAAACGACTGGCGGCGGGCGTGTTGGTCTGCATCGGACGAGAAGGCTTCGGATGAGCGCGCGTCGGTTGAGTTAGACGGGAGGGATTCTAGCACACGCCGCGACCGCGATTCATCGCCGCCCGTCTCGAACTCCCCCAAATCACCGCCGCCCGCCACAGGCGTCAGGGACGCCCGCCTTCGTCTACGGAAGCGGGGTCGCGTCCGACTTTCGCTCCCGTTCCGTCGGGGCGGCTTTATCATCGAATTCCATCATTATGGATCAAAAAAATCCTAAATTTTGGATATGCCCGCCCTCGTCTGCCGTCTTTGGTGAAACTTTCTAGCTCTTTAAAGAGGTAAATTTCGTCTGAAATCTCGGCATAAAAGTTGCACCTCCGTTTTAACCTCACCTCTGTCCAAGTTCTGGAACGGGTAACGCTTACATCAGCAAGCAGTTTCAAACAGCTAGAAGGAGAGTCCACATGAGTAAATTGTCGCGCTTTGCCAAGGGACTAGTGTTGGCCGTGATGGCCGGCATTTTCTTGGCCGGGTCGCTAGCCCCCCATGCTTTTGCTCAGAAAGTCACCTCAAACGTCAACGTCACAGTGAAGGATGAATCGGGAGCCGTGGTTCCCGGCGCAACCCTGACGCTGACCGCCACGGCGACCAAAACTGAACGCACCGGCGTTGCTAACGACGAAGGCCATTTTTCATTCAACGAAATGAGTGCGGGCGAGTACACGCTTAACGTCGAAAAACCGGGCTTTAAGAAAACAGTGGTCGAGGGCATCAAGGTTGACGTGGGCGGCGTTCCCGCTGAGGTCAGCATTTCCCTCATCACGGGCGGCGTTGACGAGACCGTCATGGTGACGGCCTCGGAAGCTCAAGCCGTGATCAACAACGAAAACGCGTCGCTTTCGACGACCGTGCAGTTGCGGCAGGTGCAAGACCTCCCGATTAACGGTCGTAACCCGCTTGCCCTCGCAGGCCTTCAGGCTGGCGTCAACACCGCCACGAACAACACGCGCACCGCCTCCATCAACGGCCTGCGCGGGACGTTCTCGAACCTGACGTGGGACGGCATCAACATCAACGATAACTTTGTCCGCACGGACAGCCTCTTCGGCGCAGCCGGACAGAGCGTGGCGGGCGTGGCCGAATTTACCATCACCACCCAAAACGGCGGCTCCGACGAGGGTTTGGGCGTCGCGCAGGTCAGGCTTTCCACTCCGCGCGGCACGACCGACTTCCACGGCTCGCTGTTCGAGTTCCACCGCAACCACAAGTTCGACGCCAATACGTTCTTCAATAACGCCACGATTGACCCGCGCACCGGCACGGGCTTGCCCAAGCCGAAGCTGATCCAGAATCAATTCGGCGGCAACGTCGGCGGCCCGTTCCGTCTGCCGCGCTTCGGCGAAGGCGGCGACCGGACTTACGGCAAAGACAAACTCTTCTTCTACGCCTACTACGAAGGCACGCGCGAGGCCAGCGACGCGTCGCGCAACCGCACCGTCCTGCTCGATCAGGCGCGCAACGGCACGTTCACCTACCGCCGCGCCGACAACGGCCAGTTGCAAACCATCAATCTTCTCAGCTTGACCGGGCGCACGATTGATCCGCGCATCGCGCGCCTGATCGCCCTGCAACCCGGCACCAACAACACCGATGTGGGCGACGCGCGCAACACGGGCGGCTTCCGCTTCAACAGCCCTTCGGGCAGCACCGGAAATTTGTGGGGCTTCCGCACCGACTTCGACCTCTCATCCAAGCACAGGTTTGAGGCGATCTTCAGCCGCTTCAAGTTCGATTTCCCGAACGACACCTTCAACGACATCGGCGAAGTGTTCCCGGGGCTTCCGGGCGGCGGTCAGGGGTCGCGGCGACCGCGCGGATCGTTCGCGTGGATTTGGTCGCCCACGTCGAATCTCAGCAACGAGTTCCGCACCGGCTTCTTCCGCACGACGCCGACCTTCCTGAACACCGAGACGTTCGATGAAGGCAACCGCCTGACGTTCCCGATCAGCACCAACCCGATCCAGAACTTCTTGCAGCAGGGTCGCGTGCCGACGAACTACGATTTCATTGACAACGCTTCACTCGTCAAGGGCGAGCACGTCATCCGCTTCGGCGGCGTCGCACGCATCGTCAAGGTTGACGTGTTCAACGACGCGGGCACACTGCCGACGTACACGCTCGGCTTCAACACCGTCAACAACCGCAATCCGCTGAGCACCGGGCAGTTCCCCGGCGGCGTGGCTGCCAACGACTTCACCACGGCCTCGAACCTGTTGGCCTTGCTGACCGGCGCAGTGACCAGCGCGTCGCAAGCCTTCAACGTGCGGGATCGCGAGTCGGGCTTCGTCTCCGGCTTCGGCGAGCGCAGGGGCATTGATTACAACACGCTGTCGTTCTACGTCGGCGACACCTGGCGCATGAGACCCAACCTCAACGTGAACTTCGGTCTGCGTTGGGAATACGTCTCGCCGCCGACCGAGCGCAACGGCTTGGCCTTGCTGCCGCGCGACATGTCGCTCAACGCCTTGAACGACCCGAACGCCGTGCTGGATTTCGCAGGCTCGGGAACGGGTCGCCCGTTCCACAACAAGGACTTGAATAACTTCGCGCCGAACTTCAGCTTTGCCTGGGATCCGTTCAACGACGGCAAGACTTCCGTCAGCGCGGGCTATGCCATCTCCTATGTGCTCGACAACAACGTGACGACCGTGCAGAACGCGGCCATCAGTTCCAACGCCGGTCTGTCCTCGACCGTCTCGCTGACGGGTCTCGGCGGCACGATCAGCGGAGGAGGAGCCGTTCCGGTTCCCGCGCCGCCCTTCCGCGTCCCGCGCACCATCGCCGACAATCTGGCGATCAGCCAGACGCCGACGCTCTTCACCATCGACCCCGATCTGAAGACGCCTTACGTGCAACAGTGGAACATCGGCATCGAGCGGGAAATTTTCCGCGACACGGCCTTTGAGATTCGCTACGTGGGCAACCGCGGGATTAAGCTGACCCGCGGCGTCGATACCAACCAGACGATGATCTTCCAGAACGGGTTCTTGCAGGACTTCCTCCGCGCGCAATCGAATCTCAATCTCGCGCGTGCGGCGCGCGCCACTAACCCGGCCATCCCGATCAGCGGCGCGTTCAACGCGGCGGTTCCCGGCAGCCAACAACTGTCAATCTTCCCGCGGATGGGCTTCGGCGGCGTGCTCAACGACGCGACCGTCATCAACCTGCTCGACACGAATCAGGCGGGCGAGTTGGCTTCCGTCTACGTGCAAAATCGTCGCAACTTCCTGACGCCCGGCGTCGGCGGCGGCACGTTGGGCACGGACTTCTTCCTGCCCGCGAACCCCAACGCCTTCGTGACCGACTACGTGGGCAACGGCTCGTTCTCCGACTACAACGGCTTGCAGGTGGAAGTCCGCAAGCGTCTGAGCGAAGGTTTCTTCTATCAGGTCAACTACACTTTCAGCAAAGCGTTCACCGATTTCGAGGGCAGCCAGGCGAACTTCCAGGGTCTCCTCGATCTCAATGCGGGCGGCGCGCTTGAGAAGCGGCGCAGTTCAAATGACGTGACGCATGTCTTCAAGGCCAACGGCGTGTACGAACTGCCCTTCGGCCCCGGCAAGCGTTTCCTGAACTTCGACGGCTTTGGTGGCAAGCTGCTGGGCGGCTTCCAGTTGAGCGGTATTTTCCGCAAACAGAGCGGACGCCCCATCAACATCGTGTCGTTGCGCGGCACGCGCAATCGCGCCGGACGCTCCGGCGTCAACACGGTCAACACCAACCTGTCCCTCGAAGAATTGCAGTCGCAGACGGGTCTGTTCTTCAACCCCGTCACCGGTCGCCCGCAGTTGTTCGATCCGGCGCTCGTCGGTTCGGACGGGCGCGCCAACCCGGCGTTCTTCCAGAACCCCGGCGCGGGTGAAGTCGGCTCGCTCCACCAGACGCCCGTCAGCGGCCCCGGCTTCTGGGTCGCGGACTTGGCT
>DASPJG010000513.1:0-6177 GCA_035628755.1 Pyrinomonadaceae bacterium | reverse complement strand
CGGAAGTGTGTGAAGCCTCCTGCGGTAACAACCTCGCGCATTCTGGCTTCCCCGGCTTGCGCTCCGAGTGCCAGCCCTACCTCCTGTGACAGGGAAGCCGGGGTGCAGAGCAAGGTCGAAGCGGAATAGTAGATTCGCCCGACCGGATTCAGATTATCTTCCACCCGATCACCGGCAAACGGCTCGACGATCATCCATGTGCCGTCAGGAGCAAGCGAGTCTCTGACATGCGTGGCCGCGCCGACAGGGTCGCCCATGTCATGCAGGCAATCGAAGAAGGTCACAAAGTCGTAGTTCTCTCCCGGATAATCTTTAGCTTTGGCGACCGCGAACTCCACCCGGTCGGACACGCCCGCCTCCGCCGCCTTTTGCCGCGCCATTTCGATTGACTTGTCATGGTAATCGAACCCGACGAAAGTAGAATTGGGGAAGGCTTGCGCCATCAGGATGGTCGAAGCGCCAAGCCCGCACCCGACATCCGCGACTTTGGCTCCCGCCTTGAGCTTCTCCTCAACCCCGTCGAAAGCGGGAATCCACACGCTGACCAGATTGGCGGCATAACCGGGGCGGAAAAACATCTCAGTCCCGCGAAACAACCCGTGATCGTGTTGATGCCAGCCGAAACCCTCTCCCGTGCGAAACGCTTCAGTAATCTTCGGCACGGCTTTCAGCGCGGAGACGGCCAGCAAAAAAGCTCCGGGCAAATACGCCGGGCTTTGTTCATCAGCCAGAGCGAAGGCCTGCTCCGCGGTCAGAAAGTAACGCTGCGTTTCTGCATCGTACTCGACGTACCCGCCCGCCGCCTGTGAGCAGAGCCACTCGCGCACGTAACGCTCGGTCGTGTTAGTTCGTTCGGCCAATTCGGCGGAAGTAAGAGGTTGTTCCGCCTGAGCCATTGCCTTGTAAAGCCCGAGGCTTTCGCCGATCACAACCAGACCGGCGTGGAACGCGGCGCCGAAGTCGCCGACGAACTTCCCCAGTAATTGATTCAGTTTTTCTTCATTGATAGACATTCGATCCTCTCCTTTGGCGAGCAATCAATCAGTCGGGCGGGATGCTTTTATACCAAAGTGGCTCAAGCGTCAACGGTTTCGCCCGGCCTGTCTACATCATTATGCGCGGCTCACATCAAAGGCTGAGGCCATACTATTCCCACACAAAACAAGATAGGGCATCCGTGATGGATGCCCTATCTTGTTTTGTTTAAAGATGAGCCGAGCTGGGCTCGAACCAGCGACCCGCAGATTAAGAGTCTGCTGCTCTACCAACTGAGCTATCGGCCCTGACGTGAAGAAATTATATGAATGACCGGAGACGTGTCAAGAAAGCGTGAGTTGGAAGGACTGGGTAGGGACGGGGGATGAATAAAAGCATTCATCCCCCGTCCTTTTGTTCTACTGTCCCATGAGTTGCTGCGGGAGTTGTCTGTCAACGCGTGGACGCGTGGGGGCGTTGGCGATTTCGTGTGCGGTCAGGAAGACGGTGCGCACGATCTTCTCCATCTTCTGGTAGTCGATCTTGTCGGGCGAGTCGGACGGGCGGTGATAGTCCTCATGGACGCCGTCGAAGTAGAAGATGATGGGGATGCCGCGCTGTGCGTAGTTGTAGTGGTCGCTGCGGAAGAAGAAGCGATTGGGGTCTGTCGGGTTGTCGTACTTGTAGTTGAAATTGAGATTGAGGTAAGCGCGGTTGACGCGCTCGCTCAGTTCGCCGAGTTCGGTGCTCATCATCTTCGAGCCGATGACGTAGATTTCGTTCGCGCCGGAGAGTTCGCGGTTGGCGTCGTTCGTCTCACCCTCTTTTTTGCTGCGACCGATCATGTCCATGTTGAGTTGAGCGACGATCTGCTTGAGCGGGACGGTCGGGTACTTCGTAAAATACTCCGAACCCCACAAGCCTTTCTCCTCGGCGCAGTGCCAGACGAAAAGCACAGAGCGTTTGGGACGCACGCCGCGCGTGAAAGCTTCGGCGATGGCGAGCATGGCGACCGTGCCTGAACCGTCGTCGTCCGCGCCGTTATAGATGGCGTCGCCAGCAACGGGCTGCCCCGTTCCGACGTGGTCGTAGTGCGCGCCGAGAGCGACGTATTCATTCTTGAGGAGCGGGTCGCTGCCTTCGAATACGCCGACGACGTTTTGCGTCATGGTCTTTTTGGCCGCGACGCTGACCGTGAACTCGGCGCGCTTGTTTGCACCGAGGCTGAAAGATTCGCCCGCGTCCCCGGTGGCAATGCCTTTCAGCACGTCAGCGCCCGTGCGCTTTTCACCTGCGAACAGAGCATCGAGCAGCGCAGCCGAGGGGAGTATGGCGGGCAGTTGCCCCGCATCGCCCGCGCCGCCACCGCCGCCGCCGGGCATAAAACGCGCGACCTGATAACTGTCGCGGTCGGCTGCGGAGCGTCCGAAACGCCACACGCGCGTGAAGTTTCGCGGGATGCGGATGAGTCCCTTTGCGCCGTTCTTGCGCGCGTAGCTCTCCGCGTCTTCCCAGTCGCCCTCGCCAGCTCTGCCTTGCAGGTTGCCGCGCGCAATGCCCTGCGGATACACGCCCGCCGCCGCGATGACGATCTTGCCGCGCACGTCGAGGCCGTTGAAGGCGTTGATGTTTTTCGACTTGATGACGTAGCCGTGTCCGGCGTAGACGAGCGCGCCGCTCGCGCTGCCGTTCGCCATCCCCGCGAGAAAATCTTCGCCGAACTTGTAGGTGCGATCTCCCAGCCGCGCGCTCGACTTCAAAGGGTCAACTTTGGAACTGACGAGTTCGATTTTTTGGAAATAAGTGCCGTCGTCGCCCGCGGGTTTGATTTTGAGTCTGGCGAGATGGTCGGCGAGAAACTTGGCCGCATCGTCGAGACCTTTCGAGGGGGTGTCGCGTCCGGCCATCGCGTCCGAGGCGATGACGTGCAGGTATTCGCTCAAACGCGCCGCCGTGATCGCGTTGGCGGCTTCGAGCGCAGCCGAAGGCAGCGCGGCGGAAGTTGCGCTGGCCGCGCCCGCTGCCGTTCGAGTTTGTTGCGCGCTCGCCGTGGCGGCAGGGAAGTTAAGCAGTAACGCGCAGGCGAGCGACAGGTTGAGTAGTTTGAATCTTCGCATTTATTCTCCAAAAAATTGAGCTTACGTCGTCTATCAATAAGAGGTACGCCGGATGGGCTTTGATGTCAAACGCGGCGGCGTGCGTTTGCCGTGGGGTCGGGCGGGACGGGTTGATTGCGTGTAAAAAAGGGCGCGGGGGCTATCAGTGCCCCCGCGCCCCGCTCAGAAGAATCCGTGTGGACGGTTTCAGCTCGCCGACGCCGCTTTTTGCTGTTGCTGCTTCTCGGCGGACAGACGCGCGCCGATCTCGTTGATCTGCTGCTCGCTCAACACCTCGCGTGCCTTCGTGAACATCTCGCCTTCTTCCTCCTCGACGTGATGCTCGACGTTCTCCCTCAACTCCATAATCATGTCGCTCCACTCCTCGCTGTCGGCGGGCGTCGCCTCCAACTCGGCGAGCAAATCCTTCACTTCCTGATGCTCCTCGTAAGCCTCCTCGGTGAGGTCGCGCGTCTCCGCCGCCGCTTTGAGCGCGGGATAGAGGATCGTCTCTTCGATGTGCGCGTGGACATCGAGTTCCTGCTTCAACTGCGCGAACAACTGCTGGCGCGTCGTCGCATCGGTCGCCGGTTCAATCCGGTCGAACAACGAAGAAACTTTGGCGTGATCATTTTTCAGCAATTCAAAAGCGTCCATCTCTAACTCTCCCTTGCTTGAATGTGTGCGTTATGTACCCAAACCTTGCACGCTTATCGAACGCGCGCAGGTCGCCCACAGCCAGACAGAGCAAACCCGATGCCAGCGCGGCGTTTACGCTTCCCGCGCGAAGCGGGCATTGTTCTCCGCGTTTGCGGGTGAATGAAACTTGTCGGCTTGAACGGGACGGGGCGGGGAGAAGTTGATACGCCCGGTAGGAGTCGAACCTACGGCCTCTTGCTCCGGAGGCAAGCGCTCTATCCACTGAGCTACGGGCGCACAAAACTCACGCAGGGCTGTAACATAACATAGCCTGCGCTGAGCGTGCCAGCCACGCTGTTTGCTTGACACGGATTCGTGAGAGCGGCTATCACGGACTGTAGAAGAAAAGCCGTAACGAAAAAAGGAAACGGGGAGAGAGCGCGGATTATGATCGTCATCAATCGCCAGCAGGCCGCCGTCATCAGGACGCCGCACGGGTCGGAGATACGCCCGCTCGTCGACCGCACCACGTCCGAAATTGAGTTGTGTAGTCTGGCGGAGGAAGTGTTGCCTGCGGGCGCGGCTGTCGGGCGGCATCATCATGTAGAGACGGAAGAGGTGTATTACCTGCTCGAAGGGCGCGGGCGCATGACGGTCGCCGGGGAGACGCGCGAAGTTTCCGCGGGCGACGCCGTCTTCATCCCGCGCGGCGCGACACACACGCTCGAAAACACGGGCGACGCGCCCCTGCGCCTGCTGCTCGTCTGCGGCCCCGCCTACAGCCGCGAGGATCATTTGATGGAAGGATGAACGTAAGAAATTCAGGGCGAAGGGATGAGCGGAGAAAAGCGCACAGGCGAGTGAGCGCATCTCTTATTCATCCTTTATTCCCGGCCTTCATCAGACATTCTTTAATCCCTCATCTTGAGCGTCTTCTCTGGTCGCGCCGGAGACCTGCCCAAGCCCCTGTCCCGCCGTGCCGTCCTCGGTTTTTCGTTCGACGGCGGGGCGCGGGCGGTGTATGTCGCCGGTGTCCGAAGATGGAGTTTCCCCGCCGTTTGATTGCTGCATTGCGTTTCCGCTCTGCTCGTCCTGTTCTGTCATGATGCTTGCCCTTTCCGGTTTTGTACGAGATGCGTGCGTTTGGAGAAACTTCTACGCGCCACGGATTGAGCGGGCAACGGGCGTGCCTTTCGCGTGGTGTGAAAGTGAGCAGGGCAGAAGTTGAAAGAGAAGCGAAAGGCCGCAACGCGCGCCGTGGCTGTTCGTCGTCCGCCCTCCTTTACCTTTTGCCTTTTTACTTTTATGCGTCGTATGCTCGAAATTCGCGCGGGAGTTGAATTAACTGTCGAAAGTTTCGCATGGCTGAACAGAACCACTTCACGGAGTTCACACGCTTTCTCAGGTTGGAGGCCGAGGCCATCGCCGTGACCGCCGGGCGCATCGAGCGCGCGGAGGTGGAGCGTGCGGTCGGGTTGCTGGCGTCGTGTGAGGGCAAGGTGGTGGTGGTCGGCGTGGGCAAGTCGGGCAACGTGGCGCAGAAGATCGCTGCAACTCTGACGAGCACCGGCACGCTCGCCGTCTACCTCCACCCATCGGACGCGCTGCACGGCGGACTCGGCATCGTCGCGCCCGCAGACATCGTGATCATGATCAGCAACAGCGGCGAGACCGACGAGATACTGGCGATGCTCCCGTTTCTCAAACACAGGCGGTCGGCCATCATCGCTGTCGTCGGCAACCTGCGCTCGACGCTCGCCGCGCGCGCCGACGTGGTGCTCGACGCCTCCGTGGACAAGGAAGCCTGCCCGCTCAACCTCGCGCCGACCACGAGCACAACCGTGGCTCTCGCCATCGGCGACGCGCTCGCGCTGACCTTGATGGATTGCAAGAAGCTGACGCCCGAAGATTTCGCGCTCAACCACCCGGCGGGGCGTCTCGGCAAGCGTCTGATGCTCCGCGTCGGCGACGTAATGCACGGCGGCGCGCGGAACCCGACGATTGGAACGGACGCGCCCTTGCTGGAGGTGGTGCAGGCGATCACGCGCGGCGGGCTGGGCGCGGTCAACGTGCTCGCGCCGGGGGGGCATCTGGCGGGCATCATCACGGACGGCGATTTGCGCCGCGCCCTCCAACGCAGCCGCCTCGCCGACCTCGAAACGCTCACGAGCCGCGAAGTGATGACGCCCGACCCCGTCACAACGTCGCCCGAAACGCTGGCCTACGCCGCGTTACAACTGATGGAAGACCGGCCTTCGCAAATCTCCGTCCTGCCCGTCGTTGACGAGTCGGGGAGTTGCGTCGGGCTGCTGCGGTTACACGACATCGTGCGCAGCGGAATCTGAACGGCACGGATGAAGGCGGAAGGATCAAGGATGAATAAGACGAGCAGAGAGACCCCGGCACTTTCGACACTTTCAACGCCCGTAAGCCTTCCGAAGCCTGTAAGACTTTCGACGCTTTCAGG
>DASPJG010000512.1:0-6351 GCA_035628755.1 Pyrinomonadaceae bacterium | reverse complement strand
GCGGGTCGGCGTGTTTCAACCGCTGCCCGGAGCGGATGCAGCGAGTGGTGGACGCGGGCGCGTCGCGCATCGGCTTGGTGCTGGGCGAGACGGCGTCGGCGCGCGATTGGGCGAGCCTCGTGGATCACACGCTGTTGAAGCCGGAGGCGAGCGAGAAAGACATCGAGCGGCTGTGCGGCGAGGCGGCGCAGTTTCATTTTGCGAGCGTGTGCGTGAACCCGACATGGGTGCGCTCGTCGGCGTGCCATTTGCGAGGGACGAACGTTGCGGTCTGTACCGTGATCGGGTTTCCGCTCGGAGCGACGCTGCCGGACGTGAAGGCGTATGAGACGAGGCGCGCGATCTTCGACGGGGCGCGCGAGGTGGACATGGTGATCAACGTCGGCGCGTTGAAGAGCGGAGACGATTGCGCGGTGGAGTATGACATCCGGCAGGTGACGGAGGCGGCGCACGAGCAGGGCGTGCTGGTGAAAGTGATCATTGAAGCGGCCTTGTTGACGGATGATGAGAAGGTGCGCGCGTGCCTGGCGGCGAAGCGCGCCGGGGCGGATTTCGTCAAGACTTCGACGGGCTTTGCGAAGGGCGGGGCGACGGTGGCCGACGTGGCGTTGATGCGCCGCACGGTCGGGCAAGAGATGGGCGTGAAGGCGGCGGGCGGCGTGCGCGGCATCGAGGACGCGCGGGCGATGGTCGAGGCTGGCGCGACGCGGCTCGGCGCGAGCGTCGGCGTGAAGATCGCGCAGGAGGCTTCGGGCGTCCGGGTCGCCGCTGGCGGTAACGGCGGCTATTAGGCGGGCGGTAACAGCGGCTATAGAACGTCGCCGCGCGCTCGTGGGCGGCAGCGCGAAGAATAAAGTTGATCGAGTAAAAGCGTGAGAGGCGTGCGACGGATTAGCCCGCCTCTCACGCTTTCGTCATTGTCAGCGCGTGGCTCGCTTCGCACTTGCTAGAAGCGAAAGCCGATGCCCGCGCCGAATTGGAAGTTGTGGGTGATCGAAGAGGGCACGCGCTCTAAACCGCCGCCGACGCGAAGCGGCGCGTCGTAGCCGCCGTTGCGGATCATCGTGTCGCCGATGTCGAAGCGGGTGACGATGCGGCGCGACGGGTAGAACTCGACCACCCCGCCAACGTCCGTGGCAAAGTGTGTCACGCTTTGCGTGCGGAAAGTGGGAAAGACGAAAGTTTGACCGTCGAAGTCTTCGAAGATGAAGCCGCTTACGCGCTGCGTCCTGGTGAAATGCACGAGGCCGGGGCGGGTTTTGGCAAAGAGGCCGAACTTGTCGAAGCGTTTTCCGGCCTTCACGCCGAAGAGCGTTTGCGCTGCGCGCCCGCCGGTCGTGTCCGTGCGAAACCTCGACTCGTTCGGGTAAAAGTTCGCCTCGGCCTCGACCGCAACGTTGTCCGTCAGGTTGTAGGTGAGACGCCCGCCGAGGCCGGGTTGCGTCGTGTTGAAATTATCGCTCAGAGTGAGCGACGAAAACTGCACGCCCACTTCGACCTTCGGCGCGTCTGTCGCTTGCGCGCATGCGTCGCCGGGGGCGAAAAATAGGCACAGAAGGGCTAGGGCTGCCGCGCAGCCGTTTTTGATGCTCATTAAAATGCTCCTTGCGCTGGGTAAGGTTAGATGTCGGGACTAACAGGCGTTGGCCTATCGCCGGCCTGTCAGACTAAAAGGCGTTTCGTCGCTTGCCGTGCAGCGAGAGCGAGCGCGCGGCTGCGGCCTCACTGTTTGGGCAGAAGGTTTTCGATACGATCCGCGCCGCCGACGAGCACGCGCGGGCGGCGTGCAGCGCGCTTGCGCGTGTCTTCGCGCGTTTCAAATTCCGCGCGCCGCTCGCGCCTGATGCGCCCGAGAGAGTCGCGCAGCCATTCGGGCGAAGACGCGCTGCTTGAGCCGCCGCTGGCGGGTTGCGCGGCTTCCACGATCTGCTCCGGCGAATCGAAGTCGGAGACGTAACCGGCGTCGTGCAGTACCCACAGGTTCCAGTTGCCGCCGCTCGTGCCGACGACGGGCGCGCTCGAAGTCCACTCATACGAGTCGCCGCCGAGCGTGAAAGAAATCTTGTTGTTTTCGATCCGCCCGACTTTCTGAAAGTTGTAGCCTTCGTGCGGGATGAGCGAAAAGATGAAGCGGCCACGCTCTGGGACGTAAAACCAGACGAGCGCGCCCGCGCAGCCGCGCGCCGGTTTCCGCCCGCCGCCGACGAGTTCCCCGTTGATCGTCAACTTGTAATCGCGCACGGCGAGTTCGACGTTGCCGAGCGTGAAGTCGCGCAGCGGCAGGCTTCGCGGCGGCGCGCTCCACAGCCGCGCAGGGTCGAAAGAGACTTTGACGACATCCACGATCTTGACGCCCGTCTGCGGATTGACGAGCAGGTCGAGCGCGAAGGCGTCGCCGTCGTCAATGAGTTGCGCGTCGCCCGCGCGGGGCAGGGTGGAGATGTTCTGCCCGTCGCGCGCGGCGATTGTTGACGGCTGGCGCGAGCGTAGTTGCTGCTCAAACTCCGCGCTCATGGGCTTGACCGAAACTCTGAACTGCTTCGTCGCAGCGACTGGTTCGACGACGAGATCGTAGCCGAAGACGAAACTGCCTTCCGCGTCCACGAGCACGCGGTGTACGACGTGATTGTCGGCAAGCGACGCCTGCGGAGTCAGGGAGGCTTGAATTTCGTCGAGCGTGGCGGAAACTCTCGGCGCGTCCGCTGTCGCCGCAGGCGTGGCTTCGATCTTGAAGGCGATGAAGCCCTCGCCGTGCAGCGGCATGACGAACTGTTCCGGTCGCGCCGCTGCTGCTGCGCCGCTCTGCGCCCTCGTGCGCGCGCCACCGCACAACAACAGCAACAGCAGCGCGAGGCCGACGAAGGTTGAATGTCTCGTGCTATTGCTCACGGTCGTCGCCCTCCTTGATGATGCGCAGGTTCAATTCACCGGCGGGCTTGAAGCCGGAGAGGTTCGAGCGCGCCGCCGTATTCGTGAGCGACGCTGCGGGCGCGTTTCGTCGCCTCGCCCCGGCGAGGTTTTCGCGCGGGGCGAACCGCCGCGTCTCTCCGTTGTCCCGGCGCGGCAGGTAGATTATTTGCGTGACGGGCTTCTCGCGCACGACGGGCACTTCGATAAACTTGATCTGCGGCGCGGCCTCCGCCCGCCCGGCCTCTGGGGCTGCGAGCACGACGGGTTCGGGCGCGGGGCGCGCGACCAGCATGAGCGCGAGGACGGACGTGGCGACGAGCAACAGCGCAGCCGCCGCCGCGAGCGGTGCGGGCACGCGAATGGAAGTCGTCAACAGACGCTTCAAAAACGGCGCGCGCGCGGCGGGCGCGTCGCTGCCCGTCGTGCCGGAGAGGCGGCGCGCGAGCGCGGCGTGATACCGAGGCCAGTAGCTCTCGGCGGGCGCGAGCGCGGCGGAGGCTTCGTCGCAGGCGTCGAGCGTCACGGCGAACGAGCGATACTCGGCGGCGCAGGCGTCGCAACGCTCAAGCTCCACGAACAGGCGCGAACGCGCCGCGCCGTCTGCTTCGTCGAAAATCACATCAATCAGGTTATCCTGCGTCTGCCGGCAATCGTGCATCGTTTCAACTCCCGCTTAACAACTCTTTCTGACGGGCGAGGGCTTGCAGCCCGCCGCGACCGACGCCGTCACGCCCAAACGTTCGCGCAGTTTGACGACGGCGCGAAACATCGCTTTCTTCGTCGTTCCCGCCGAGCAGCCGATGGCGGCGGAAATCTCTTCGTAGGTCATCCCCTCCTGATGCTTGAGCAGGAAGATCAGGCGTTGCTGCGGCGTTAAATCTCCGAGCGCGTCGAGCACGCGCGCGACGAGAAATTGCTGTTCGAGATTTTCTTCCATCCCGCGCGGCGTGCGCGCGCGAGGGAAGGCGGCCTCCTCCTGCGCCTGTGCGTCGCGCCTGGAGGCTTCCCACGCATCGAGTTCGACAACCTGCGCCGGGGCGGGCGCGCGACGCTCGTTGAGGAACGTGTTGATCGTGATCTGCCGCAGCCACGTGTAGAAACTCGACTCGCCGCGAAAACTTTTGATCGCGCGGAAAGCCCTGAGCCAGACTTCCTGCGAGAGGTCTTCGGCGTCGTGACGGTCGCGGCAGTAGTGGAGCGCGAGCAGTAGGAGCCGCCGCTCGTAGGAGCGCGCGAGCGCGGCAAACGCCTCCGCGTCGCCGCCCTGCGCGCGCCCGATCAATTCACTCTCGCCCGGTTCGATCAAGTCGTTCTCCGCCTGCGTTCAAAGTGCGTTGATATAATAGACACGGCGCACGAAATTTAGTTGGCCTGCGCCGTCAAGCCCGAAATTTACCTTCACCTTCGAGTCGAAATTCACCGCGGCAGATGTCCTTGACTCGCAATGTTGGGGAGCGTATAAGGGGTTTATCGCTCTCAGTTCGGTTAACGCGAGTCCTCACCGGTTCCGTTAATCTTCCACCCGGCGAAACTTTCCCTGATGAGCAGTAACGTGCCTGAGAGGTTGCGGGCTATGAGAGGAGTTTAATATGCAAAGACACAAGAACATCTTACCGCTGATGCTCGTGTTAGCCGTCACGGCTTTATCAACTCTGGCCGCCACTGCAATGGTCGCTCTGCGTGGGCAGAACCAACCGCCCGCATCGCGTCATCAACAGCAGAAGGTTCAAACTGATTATAGCGATTGGCCGATTGCTGATTATGACGCGCCCGAACCGGATGACCCGAAGAAGCGTGAGAAGAGGCAAAAGAAGAATGGCCGACATAAGAGCGGAATAGCCGTAGCTCCCAATCCGGGTGACGGGTTAGGCGGAAACCTCTTTAACGATTGGGAGGTAGGTTTACCCTCGCTCCCCGTGAATCTTAGCGACGCAGTGATTGTCAGCGAGATTACTAATGCTGAGGCTTATCTGTCTGCCGACAAACTCAGCCTGTTCTCTGAATTCACCGTTCGTATCACCGAAGTGCTCAAGTCCGGTGACCGCTCTGCCTTTGAACAAGGGGCGACAATCACCGTCGAGCGTGAAGGCGGGCGCGTCAAGTATCCCACGGGGAAAATCTTGTATTACCTCATTGCCGGTCAACGAATGCCGCGTGTCGGCGCACGCTACCTACTTTTCCTCAAGCACGAAGGCGAAGAGCATAGCATCATCACAGGCTATGAATTACAAGCCGGTCGTGTGCGCGCACTGGATGAATTACAAAAGTTCAAGGCTTTAGAAAAGTTCGATGAGGCAAACTTCTTGCAAGAAGTGCGAAATGCCATAAAGAGTTCCCTCAATCCTCCATCTCAAGAAAGGATATGAGATGATGAAAGCCTCCTCACATCCCTCACGCCTTACTCACTCAACCTTACTCTGTAGCTTTGCTTTAACCTTCACCTCTGCATACCTAGTACTGTTGGCTACGGCGCAAAGTAATTGCGTCAACCTACCAACATCCACAAATCCTTTGGCTGATAGCTGGCCTGCGGGAACGCAGGTAACAGTCAATATCGACCCGAACTTTTCGCCACAACAGCGGGAGGCCGTCAAGGCGGGCGTTCAAAGTTGGCAGAATGCGAACGGGCTGAACGGCAACAATTCCGGCGTGACATTCAACTTTACATCTACCCCGCCGCCACCATACGGATTACAGCCCGCCCCGAACACCGTTCAAATTTATGCCGATCCCACAAACAGGGCTGACAACTTTAACTGGCAGGACGGTAACGGTCGTATGGCCGGCGCTAGCATGCGGATTGGTAATTGCACTACGCCTGAGGCAATGGTAGGCAAGGTCGCGCACGAAACAGGACATCAATTCGCCTTGCTGAATTGTGATGGGTGTCCGTCCGGGAGTTCGATTATGGCTCCGGCAGCAGTCCCTGCCAACGGGGATACCTGTAATGCTTATTATCCGGGGAATCTCGCCGGGCCGACGGACTGTGACAATGCCACAGCCAATCAGGCCGGGCAGTATCCACCGCGGCAAGACCCCTGCACCGACAATAACCGCATCGAGCAATGTGAGGCGTCCGGGCAGACGTGGAATTTCACTTTATGTACCTGCGGCAGTTCCGGCGGGACGTGCTTCCTTACCCCGGAAAGTTGCAAGGAGCGCGGCTATAGCGGCGAGATCAACTACGACACCTGTAGCTGTGTCGCCAACCCCGTGGATTGCGGCAGCCACTTCGGCCATTGCTCGCCCGTCCTCTTAGACATCGCGGGCGACGGCTTTAATTTGACGAGCGCGACGGGCGGCGTCTTCTTCGACTTGAACGGCGACGGCACGCCCGAACATCTTTCGTGGACGCAGGCGGGCGCAGACGATGCGTGGCTCATCCTCGACCGCAACGCCAACGGCGCGGTGGACGACGGCACGGAGTTGTTCGGCAACCAC
>DASPJG010000511.1:0-2500 GCA_035628755.1 Pyrinomonadaceae bacterium | reverse complement strand
TCTCCGTCGCTTTAAAACTTTTTTCCAGCACCGCGCCCGTCAGCAGTTGGCGCAGGCGCGTGCGTACCATCGTCGCCGCGCCGCGCGCCGTGGGCGACGCGAAGAAGACTTCCAGCACGGTGTAGGGCTGCCCCTCCACCGAGATCAGCATTTTCCGTTTCAGTTCGTTAGCTCCGACGAGTGCCATAAGGTTATCCTTCTCGCTTGAAGTTAATTGAGATAACTTGAACTTAGCAGTTTTTCCCGTTCACAGGCAAAGAGCGAGGCGGCATGAATCTCCCGAAATTTTATCCCATCACAGACGCGCGCCTGACCAATCTCTCGCACGCCGAACAGGTCGCGCGCCTGCGCGACGGCGGCGCGCGCTTCATCCAACTCCGCGAGAAACATCTCTCGCCGCGCGAATTTTACGACGAGGCGGAGGCCGCGCTCGACCTCGCGCGCGAACGCGGCGTGCGCCTCATCGTCAACGACCGCGCCGACATCGCGCTCGCGCTCGGCGCAGACGGCGTGCATCTCGGTCAGGACGATCTCGACCCCGCCGTCGCGCGCCGCCTGCTCGGCGAACGCTTCATCATCGGCTACTCCACCCACAGCGTCGCGCAGGCCATCGAAGCCGCGCGCCTCCCCGTTGATTACATCGCCCTCGGCCCCATCTTCGACACGCGCACTAAAGAGAACCCCGACCCCACGGTCGGCCTCGAAGCCCTGCGCCGCGTCCGCGACTCGATTGACCCCTCAGTCGCCCTCGTCGCCATCGGCGGCATCACACGCGACACCGCACGCGCCGCCCTCGACGCCGGGGCAGACTCCGTCGCCCTCATCAGCGCGCTCCTCTCCGCGCCGGAGAAGATTACCGAACGGACGAAAGAGTTCAGGAAGAGTTTGGGTTGAAAAGGTGAGGTCTATCTTTCAGATTGAACTGCCCAGTGTGCTTGAGGCGTTAATGATAAATTTCGAGTAATTCATTTCTTCTTACTCGCTTCGGAAGCTGTTTCAGCTTTGCCCTTTCGCGGTCTGCCGGGCTTGCGATCTTCTACGAGTTTCAGGTCGTCCTCCTTGATGAAGTAGTCCCGCCCCATCTTCTCGGCTGGCAACCGACCATCCCTGATCATCGCCTGCACACGCTTTACTGTGACGCCTAATCTTGCGGCGACTTCGCTGGTGGTTAACAGGTTCATGCTCATCTTATAAAACTAGAATAATTATAGGCCAAAGGCAATATTTCTATTGGCCAACTAAAGGTCGTGGGCTATAGTTTTCCCCAGCCAGTCGAAGCTGACGGATAGAGTGCATTAAATAGCGAGGACTTACCAAGACGCCATCTCGGTAAGCCCTCTACACCAGTATGACTGTTGAAGGAGATACTGATGCGAAGAAATAATAACACGCGCACGCCACCCGTTCGTCCGCGACGAGAGCCGGATTTCGACGAGCCGATCCGGCGTTGGTCAACTTTGCCCGTCAGCAAAGAGCGGGCGTGTGAGTTGGTTGACCTAATCACGCGGCGCGAGGACAGCGAAAGCCGCGACGCCTTGATTCAGCTGATCTGCGGGCTGACGCCACACATCCCCTCGGACGACAAGGATATTCTGGACGAGCGGTTTCTGGCCGGACGCGCCGCGCTCATGCACGCCTTCAACGACACGACGCGCGCGGTGAACGATCTCGGCGCGTATGTCGTCGGATTGAAGTGCGCGGAGTGGGAGTAAGCGCGGGGCGATGCGCTGCCGCGCGTGGCGGTGAGTTGCCCCGGTCGCGCGCCGTTTTAAGTGCCGCGATAACTTTTAGCTTGCGTTTGCGCGCCCGATTTGCGAGTATGAAAGTGGTGCAGGCGGTGACTAATTGATCCGCTTGTCGCATCCCATCAATCCCGCCACCAGTCGGCACTCTCGACAAACTTCTCGCAGCCTCAATGGAGCATTCAAGGGCATGAGTTTCTTCGATCTGCCTCCGGTCATCGAGCGCATGTTGCTCGTCTCGGACAAAATCAGCGACCTTAACTTCTCCGTCGGCCAGCAGCCGCAGGTGGAAATCAACGGCAAGCTGACCTCCGTGCAGCCCCTCGGCCTGCAAAAACTCTCGCCCTACCAGACCGAGATCATCGCTATGTCTCTGATGGAGGGCAACCCCGACGCCGCCCTCCGCCTCGCGCAGACAGGCTCTGTAGACCTGAGCTATTCGCTCCCCGCCAAGATTCGTTTCCGCGTCAACATCTTCCAGCAGCGCAACTCCTACTCCATCGTGATGCGCGTGATCCCGACCGAGATACCCACGCTCGCCTCGCTCGATCTCCCCGCGCAACTCTCCGACATCACCAATCTGCGCAACGGCATCGTCCTCGTCACCGGCCCGACCGGCGCGGGCAAAACTTCCACGCTCGCCGCCCTCATCGACCAGATCAACGAGGAGCACCACTATCACATCGTCACCATCGAAGACCCCATCGAATACCTCCACCAGCACCGCCGCTCGACCATCAACCAGCGCGAGATCGGCA
>DASPJG010000510.1:0-13609 GCA_035628755.1 Pyrinomonadaceae bacterium | reverse complement strand
CGAAGACGATGCGTCCGGTATCCGGTTGCTCCGCGCCCGCGATGAGGCGCAGCAGCGTGGTTTTGCCCGAGCCGTTCGCGCCGACCACGCCGATGCGGTCTTGCGAATCGAAACCGAGCGTGACGTTTTGAAACAGCGGCTTCAGCCCGTAGTTCTTGCTGAGCGACTCGATGGATAGAATATGCATTACGGGTCGGTTACAATATTTGCGTCCGGCACAGACACGCTACAATAATTTCACGCTCAATCCAACGCTCCGTTCACTACGTAAATAGAGGGAGATTAGAAAGAGAGGTGTGTGAATGAATAGGCGTTATTTTATCAAATCCGGTGCGACTCTCGGAGCGGTCGCCGTCGTCTTCCGCGTGCCGTTCGCCGAAGCGTTGGCGCAGGGAGCCGCGAAGGCGGGCGTGAGGGGCGCGGCGGCGTTCAAAAAAATCGTCAGGACGGATGAAGAGTGGCGGCGCATTCTGACGGCGGAGCAGTATCGCGTGATGCGGCAGAAGGGGACGGAAGCGCCGGGTTCGAGTCCGCTGCTGAAGAATTACGCGAAAGGCACATACGTCTGCGCCGGGTGTGCGTTGCCCCTCTTCAGTTCCAAAACGAAGTATGATTCGCACACGGGCTGGCCGAGTTTCTGGTCGCCCATCGCCAAGCGAAACGTCCGCGAGGAACAGGACACGAGCGACGGCATGACGCGCATCGAAGTCGTCTGTAACCGTTGCGACGCGCACCTCGGCCACGTCTTCGACGACGGCCCAGACCCGACCGGACTTCGCTACTGCATGAACGGCGTGGCGTTAAAATTCGTGCCGGGCGCGGCGCGCGCTTAAACGGCACGTGTTGCGTTCGCGCTGAGGACTACTTGAATTGTTGAGGTGAATCGTGACGAAAAAAGTTGTCAAGACCGAAGATGAATGGCGCGCGAGGCTGACGCCCGAACAATATCGCGTCGCGCGACAAAAGGGAACGGAACGCCCCTTCACCGGCGAGTATTACGATGCGAAGGAGGCGGGGACTTACAAGTGCGCGGCTTGCGGCAACGAGTTGTTCACGTCCGAGGCCAAGTTCGATTCGGGATGCGGGTGGCCAAGTTTCACCGAGCCGTCGGCGGAAGATAACGTGCGCACGGAAGTTGATACGAGCCACGGGATGGTGCGCACGGAGGTCTTATGCGCCGCCTGCGACTCACACCTCGGCCACGTTTTCGACGATGGGCCGCGCCCGACCGGCCTGCGCTACTGCATCAACTCGGTCGTGCTCAAGCTGGACAAGCAAGAGTAAAGGCCGCACGGCACAAGACTCTTTCTTTGAACCCGGCAAGACCGGACTTCGGCCAACCGCGCCGCCGGACATCAAACTCGCATCATGTGTTGACATTCGATCCCGGCGATAATATCGTTTCGCGCGTCTCTTTTATCCTCGTTCCCGCCGGTGATCGCCTGACCTTCACCGGCCTCACTGACCCGAAGCCGCGTCGTAGATAACACGCGCAGCCCGGCCTGCCGAACTCGCGCGGCGTCCATTCTCAGGCGATGTCAAATATTTCAACGATAGGCGTTCTCGGCGGGATGGGGCCGGAAGCGACAAACCAATTGTGTGCGTTGATCACGGCGCACACCACGGTCAGCAAAGATCAGGATCACATCCCGGTCGTCACGTTCAATAACTCTCTTATCCCAGACCGCGTGCGTGCAGCCTACGGTGGCGGCGAAAGCCCCGTGCCGGAGATGATCCGCACGGCGCGCGTTTTGGAGCAGGCGGGCGCGGACTTCCTCTTGATGCCCTGCAATCTCGCGCACCTCTTCTTGGAAGACGTGCAGGCCGCCATCGGCATCCCGATCCTCGACATGATCGAAGAGACGGTCGGCCACATTGCCGCGCGCTACCCGCAGTGCAGGCAGGTCGGAATTCTGGCTTCGACGCCCACGCTTCAAAGCGGCCTCTATCACCGTTCGTTCCAAAAACACGACAAGCGTCTGCTCACGCCCGATGTGAACGAGCAGGAGGAGAAAGTGATGAAGGCGATCTACGGCGTCGAGGGCATCAAGTGCGGCTACAAGGATGCGCCGCGCGTTTTGTTGACCGGGGCGGCGGAGCGTCTCGTTGCGTCGGGCGCGGAAATGATCATCGCAGGCTGCACCGAAGTCTCGCTCGTGCTGACTTCCGCCAACTCGCCCTTCAAAGTGATCGACCCGTTGGAGATCATCGCCCGCGCCGCCATTCAGCGCGCCCGTCCGGGCGACGGCCAGCGCGCGCCGTCTGTCGCCTCCGGCGCGAGTTTAAACACGGAAGCCTGAGAAGTCTCTTTGTTGGAGGTGAGAGAGCGTGGGCAACATCTTGATGACGTTGGCGGAAGAGAGAGAGGCGACGCGGGACAATCATTTCGCGGTGAAGTTAAAAGTTGACGACGGCGACTGCTACGATTTTTCCAATGAGTTGCAGGCGTTGGGGCACGAAGTTTTTTTCGCCAACTGGGACGACCTCGACGGGCGGGAATTCTTGCGCATGTTCCACGACAATGCGAAGCGATTCATCGCGCCGCCGCTCTCGCACATGGACTTGATCTTCGTCTACAAGATGGAAGGGTTCTATTTCAACCTCGACAGATTTTTTCAGATGGTGCGGACGTTCGCAGAGGCCGCGCCGCTCGTCGTCAACGACCCCGCTACCATCCGCCACAACATAGACAAGAGATACCTCGTCGAACTGGAGCGGAAAGGAATTCTCGTTCCCCCCACGCAGTTGATGAATGATTCGGTGCGGGAGCGTCTGGCGGGGGGCGAGGCGTTCGTGCTCAAGCCGATCAACGGAGAGCGGGGCATGGGCGTGATGCTGGTCACAACGCCCGGCGACCTCGCCGCCGTCGCAGGACATGAGCACGAGTATCTGGCGCAGGATTACATTCCGGGCGTTCGGGAGGGTGAGATTAGTTTTGTCTTTCTCGGGTTTGAATGCCAGTTCGTGTTCCTGAAACGACCGGCGAACCCGGAGGAGTTTCGCTGCAACGCATCGCAGGGCGGGACAGCCGCGCTCTACGAACCAACGGCGGCGGAAATGAGTCTCGCCCTGCAAACGCTGCGCGCATACGAATCGTTCGGCTGCCCCATCCACTACAGCCGCATTGATATGATCCGGAGCGACCGAGGCCCGATGCTGATGGAGGCGGAGTTAATCAACCCTTCGATCTTCGCGCGCTATTTCGACCGCGGTGAAGAGTTCGGTAAAAAGATCGCGGCCTATTTCGACGGCCTTCTCAAGAAACGCTGAACGTCCCTCGACAGTTCGGCGCGGCAGGGAAACCGATGGCCTGACGAAGCAACTGCTTCGTCAGGCCATCGGTTTTCTTGCGCTTGGGTCGCCGTCGCGGCGGCGCGTTTGAGTTTAACGAAGCGGCTGCGGCTGCGATTTGACGACGAGCAATTTCCAGTCTTTGATCGGAGCTTCGTTCAGGAACAATGTCCACTTCGGATCGATGTAGTTGGTGTTCAGGTTGGTGGCGTAGTACTTGAGCGAGTTCGTGAACTGCCCGTTGGGCGCGTTGAGGTAGCGTTGTTCGAGGTAGTAGGGCGGAATGGTCTGGTAATAGATCGTGGCCGAGACGGTGACGGGGGCTGTGATGCGCGCGTCGAGCGGAACCTCGTAGGTGACTATGTCCGTGCCGCTGCCGTCGAAATAGCTGGGGTTCGATGCGCGCGGCACGCCGTGCGGCTCGGTGTCTTTCGCGTCGGGGCCGTTTTCACGCCAGCCCTGCGGCATCAGTCGGTTGTCCTTGATGTCGTTGGCGAGACTCAGGAAACTCGTCGTGAAATTGCCGTTCACGTCCTTCACGAGTTCCTCATAAATCTGCACCTGTTCCTCGCTGTTGATGACATCGTAATGCGGTTGGAACAACTGCTGCGGGTTGGTTGACTTCGAAAACGACTCGGTGATGAGCGGTTTGAATTGCCCGCCCTTCCAGACGCCGATCACGCCCTTGTCGTTCGTCGCCCCCGAAACCCAGTAGGGCTTGCCGCCGACGTTGACGCGAAACTCGATGAAGGCGCGCCGGAAACTCACGCCGGAAGGAAACTTGTGCCCGGCGAGGTTCGTGACTTTGACTTGCGCGCTCAGACCTTTCGACGTGCGCGTGAGCCCGCTGACCTCGACCTGCGCCGTTTCGTGGCGCGCCATCTGGAGGGCGGCTTTTTTGGTCACCACCATGCTGGGCACGGCATTGCCGTAGGTCGCCATCGGGTCGAAGAAGGGAACCTTTTGGCCGCTGTAGTTAAGGCTCGAAATCCCGAGCGGCTCGGAGAACTGGTTGAACATTTCCATAACGAACAGGTTGAGACCGACGAGCGTGTGGCGCGAGTAGTCGCCTTCGGCGTTCCCGCCGCGCACGCGCAGGTGTATCTCTTCGTCGGGCGCGCGGAATTCAACGGCGGGGAAAGTCTCATCCTCGATGCTCGCGATCTTGAACTTCAGCTTCGCGCCCGTCTTGCTCGGATACTGGCCGGGCATGTGACACTGCTGGCACGACTGTGCCGTCTCCGGGTTCACGGGCGGGAGTTCGTCCTGATACTTGCTGTTGCGCCATTCGAGATACGTGTTCTGTTCGTGCCCCGTCCTCTGGTTGGGATTCGTGAAGACGTTGTCGCCCGGCGTGTAGGGCTTGCCCGGCGTGAGCACGGGCAGAATGACCGTGTGGCAAGAGCCGCACAGCGCGGACTTGTGAATCTGGTTCGCTTTCGTCTTGACCGGCGTCAGGCCGAGAGCGTTCTCCATCGGCACGGTGGCGACATCCTGATAAGGGCCGAAAATCTCGTCAGCCTTGCCCGTCTTGAACTTGCCGGTGTAGGTGGCGGGCGTGCCGAGTCCCTCGTCGGAGATGTGGTGGCAGACGGCGCATGAGATTCCGTCGCGCGCGAGCGCGCCGTATTTGGCGAAGGACTGCGGCGGGACGTGATCGAGGAATTCCAACCGGAACTGGTCGGTTAATCCGGTGTCGAGCGTGAGTTGCCGCTGCCCCATGATGCCGTGGCAACTGAGACAGGTGTTGACGATCTGATCCTTGATGCCGGGATACAGGTTCATCTCCGTTTCCAACTGCGAGAAGAAGACCGGGTCGCGCCCGGCCAGCCCCATCATCGAAGAACGCCACTCACTGTAAGGCGAGAGGTTGAGGTCTAACTCCGTCGGCGTGGGCGTGGGGCTTGGCGAAGTCTGATTGTAGAGCTGGGGGTAGACCATGTTCGGCATCGAGGGGTTGTTCTGCGTCGCGTCGTGGCAGCCGATACATTGGTTCGACGTGATGAACATCTGCGGCTTTTGCGACTTTGGCCGTTGCGTGGCCGTGTCGTACCACTCGCTCACCATCTGCTTCGGCGTGGGCATGGCGGAGGGCGCGCCGGGAGTGCGATGCGCAGGCGCGGTCAGCAGCCGCGATGCAGTGGCCGGGCGTCGTACATTGTCAACCCCGTCGGCAGACCGCAACAAGTGGACGGCGATGTCCTCTTCGGGCGAGAGCCTTTGTGCCGGGGCGATCCGTGCGCGCGGCTGCGACTGGGCGCGCGGCGCACCGGGCACGTTGATCTGGTTGGGCGGCATCGTCGGGTTGAAGGTGATGGAATTGCCGAGGATGTTGTTGAGCGTGGAGAAGGTGAGTTCGGTCTTGGCGGAGGCGTGGCAATTGACACAGTAGAGGCCGAACCCCGCGTTCGGATACATGGTGTAATTGACCGGGTTGCCGTCGCTCCAGAACCAGCCGTCGTATGACCCCATCTTGTCCTTGACCATGATCGCCAGACCCGTGCACCTGTAGGCGGGAGAGGTTGTGCTGAACGGAGCATTGCATGGAATGTTCTGGTCGGCGTTCTGCTGCGCCGGGGGGGGATACATCTCCTTGATGATCGTGCCGCCGTCCGGGATGTCACCCTCTTTCCGGTCGGTGTCCTTGCCGGTCCCGAGCCACTTCACGATCTCCGGCGAGTAATACACCCTGACGGCGTTGTGCGTCCCGTAATACTTGCCGCCGAGATACGCGCCGGTGTCGCGGATTTCCAAGTCCGATTTCCAGCCGGGGTCGGTTCTATAACAAAAGTTGTTCACATAATCGCTCAGCAATTGCTCGAACGCCGCCGTGCCGATCTGGCTGGGCAACTGGCGCAAAGGCCACCCGCAAGGTTTCGCCGCGGGCGTGCCGGATTGCGCGGATGCGACCTTGACCCCGTATCCGGTGGGGTTGAACACGATAGAGACGACGATGAAAAGAAGGAAGAAGCTACAACAGGTAAGGGTTTTCGCGATCTTCAATCCGACCTCCTCGGTGGAAAGGGAACAGTCCTTAATTTCATGGTTGACTCCGCGCGCCGAACATCGGGTGCGAGATGCCCGGCGCGGCGGCAGCAGCGGTTAGTGGGAACGACGTGTAAGGCTGAAAACTCGATGAGCTATCACCTCTTGCGCGAATACCCTGCTAGTTGTCGAGGATGAAAAAATCAGATTGGCTGAATGCAAGGGTTGCCGGTAAAGCCTCTACACTTTATGAGGCTTGCCCTTACCGTGTCAACAACTTTTACATGCGCCGCCGTCGCCTAGTGCCTGACGGTCGAGTTGACGATATTCGACGACGCGGCTTTGCTGGCAGGAGAAGTTTTAGCGAAGCGTTGAGGGGCGCGAGTCTTACGGCGCGGCAAAGCGAAAGTCGAGCAGGCGTTCGCAGTATGCGAGTTTCGCGTCCAACTCTTCCGCGGAGTTCGCGCCGATGTTGACGAGCCCGTAACGAAAACTCTTCCCGTCCTGCATGATGTCTGAGAGAAGGTTTCCCTCCGCCACGGCCACCTCCACATGCGCGTCTGGAAACGTGCGCGCCAGTTCCGCGAGTTGCTCGCCGGACGGCACGCGCACCACTCGCTTGTCCTCGAAAGTACGCAGGACGCAACTCGCCGCCAGTTTGAAAGCTCCCTGCCCGCGGGGAAACGCGGGTTCTTCGCCGAGCGCGATCTGTAGAAGCGGAGCGTAGGAACTGACGCCGTCAACCTTCTCGAACAGGTCTGGAAACTGCGAGGCGATCTTCGGGTTGACCTCGATGATGTGAATCTCGCCGGTCGCGGGGTTATAGATCAACTCCATGTTGAAAAGCGCGTTGTCGTAACCGATGCCGCCGATGAACGTTTCGGCGATTCGCGTCATACGCGCCTGCACCTCCGGCGGCAGGCGCGAAGGATAGACGAAACGCTCGAACGAGATCGTGCCGGGAAACATCACCGAGTCAATGATGCCGAGAACGTGCACGCGGCCACCGAAGACATAACCTTCGAGCGACACCTGTGCGCCTTCGAGCAGAGTTTCGGCCAGAAGGTGTGAGGCGTCGAACTCGTAATCGGTGTGCGCCCTGAGCAGATCGTTGAAGGGGCGCAAGTATCCTTCCGGGAGCAGGCTCGTGGCGGCAGCGCGTCGAAACTCCGGCAGTGAAAAGATTTTCTGCGCGTTGATGGAAAAGCACGACTTGACGGGTTTCAAAAAAAGCGGAAAGGGAATGGCGGGCGTGTGGCCGTCAAGCCCCGTCGGCGGCACGATTTGAAAAGGCGGCGTGGCCGCCGGGACGAGCGCGTGCTGCGCCACGCGCGAATAATATTTATGTTCGCAGCGCAGCACGCGCTCGACTTTCACTCCCGGCAATCCCAGACGCTCCGCCATGATGCCCGCCACCGGCATGCCGGGATAGCCCACGGCGGATGTCACGCCTTCGAGCTGGCCGTCGCGGTAGCGTTCGATCTGTGCTTCGATGAGCGAAAGGATGTCCAGATCGCTCGCTTTGGGCTGGCGGTCGCCCGCGAGTTGACGGTCGAAGTAGTCGCCCGCGAATTCGTCGAAGACGAGGCGGCAGTTCAAAGCGGCGGCGACGGCGGGCAGGTAGCGATACTCTCTGCTCGTCGGGCAGAGGATCAAGACTCTCTTCATAAACTTTATTGTGCGAGGCGTCAGGATGTGTTCAGGCGTGCCGGAGAGTTTAGCCCGGACAACGTGTAAGGCAACCGCACAGTATCGCCGCCATGAATCAGTGTCAAGCTTCCACCCTCGCTGAAAATTGTCTGTGAATGGCGGAGACCGATGGCGGAGACTCAAGACTTCGCCGCTAGTTGACGGTGCCGGAAGCAACTTGTTGTGTGGTCGTTGACCATGCCGACGGCCTGCATGAAGGCGTAACAGATCGTCGCCCCGACGAACTTGAACCCGCGCCCGCGGAGAGCTTTGCTGAGTGCTTCCGCCTCCGGCGACACCGCCGGAACTTCACGGGCAGTCTCCCACGCGTTCTGCTTCGTGCTGCCGCCGACGAACGCCCACAGGTAAGCGTCGAAAGTGCCCGACTCCTCTTGCACGGAGAGGAAGGAGCGCGCGTTCTGGATGGCGGACTCGATTTTTAGCCGGTTGCGGATCAGCCCGCTGTTGGCGAGCAGTTCTTGAACTTTTCTACTGTCATAAGCCGCGACGGCTGCGGGGTCGAAGCCGTCGAAGGCCGCGCGGTAGTTATCACGCTTCTTGAGGACGGTCTCCCAACTGAGACCGGCCTGCGCGCCTTCGAGAATGAGAAACTCGAAGAGTGTGCGGTCGTCATGAAGCGGCACGCCCCACTCCCGGTCGTGGTAAGCGATCATTAATTCGGTTTTAGCCCATTCACAGCGGTGTGACATCTATTCGACCAGCCTCCTCAGGCGAACCCGTCCGCACGTCTTTGACGAGGCCGTGCCGCCGGTATTTGCGCAAAATTTTATATAAACCCTTGACCTCGCCGCCCGACCGGGAATAGACTTCTCCTTGTTAAGCGGTTTACTGTTGAAACCTTAATCCTTCGACGCGAGGCGCTCCACCACCTCGAAGCCCGCGTCTCGGGCTTAATTGTTCCCGGCAAACACTCTTAACCGTGCGGACGGCGCCAGCGTCCTGTGATCGAGAGCGAGCAGTAGCCCTGGGGGTGGCGCATGAACTCAACGGAAGCAAGCCCGCCTTTCACCACTGAGCGATCCTCCGACCTCATCGTTCGTCTCTAACGAAACGGGTATTTGTAAGTACGAATTACTGGCCGCCCTACCGGCCTAGATAGACGATAGTCTCCGCCGCATTCCTCAAAGAGAGTTTTACTCTCGATTCAGCTATCTGAAAAGCTTGTCAGGGCAGGACGAACCATCCGGGTCGAACAGTTCAAGGGTGAACTGCTCATTAAATTTTTCATGCAGGAAATTCTGAAAGCGTAAATTTATGCTTAAAGGAAATTATTTGCCACGCCTCGTCGTAGTCCTCGCCTGTGGCCTCTGCGTCGTGTTGTTGCCGACGGCCTGTGTTCCAAAAGTTATTCGCTCGACCAGCAAGCTGATGGTGCAGGTGGATGTCTCTCCCCGCGCCAATAACAACAATCCGGTCGCGCTCGACCTGATTCTGGTGAAGGATAAAAAACTGTTCAAGGAGTTGATGAAAATATCTGCCGCCGAATGGTTCGAGAAGCGTAGTCAATACCGGCTCGATTATCCGAAGGAGACCGGGCTGAGCGCGGGAAGCTGGGAATGGGTGCCCGGTCAGGTGGTGCAAATTGATCCGATAACTTTCAAAGAGAAGTTCGCCGGAGGTCTGGTCTTCGCCAATTACTTTACTCCGGGCACGCACCGCGCGGTCATTGATCCCGGCAAGCCGGTTGTGATCAAGCTGGGGGCGGAAGAGATGTCCGTCACGCCTGCAAAATAGTTGGCCGGAACTCTTTGTCTAAGAGTTCAGGAGGGAAGTTCAAGATTCTATGGAGATGAAGGCAGACGAAATACCGAAGGCTATTGACTGGCATGAGGGATTGTTGCTCACGCCGCAGCATTTCCAGCAAATAGCACGGCGGCAGGAAGCTTTACTGCAATACCACACCGCGATGATCGCTCCTTTTTACTGGGGCATCCGCCAACTTAATATCGAGGAGGCGAACCTGTCTCGCGGACTGTTGCAGATCAGGCATCTCGAAGCGGTGATGCCCGACGGTCTCGTGGTTTCATACCGCGAAGGCGACGACCTGCAAGCAGACCGCGGCCTGCAAAAAGACCTCACCAAGAGTGAGGACTTGAAGCAGGAGCGGATGAAAATTTATCTGGTGGTCGCCCCGCAGACAAACCGGATGTTGCAGGGAAAGAACGCCAGATATGACTTTTATGACGGCGAACCGGTAGCGGATGAACAGACCGGCGAGGGGCAGGTACGGATTCGTCGTTTGATCCCGCGCCTGCGTTTAATGATAGACACCAAGCCGCCGCAGGAGACCGTTAATATTCCTCTGATGGAAGTGGAATACAAGGATGACAGGTACGTCCAGACAGACTTTATCCCGCCGCTCTTAATCGTCACTTCCAGACACGGCCAGCCCGCGCAAGTGCGGCTCGGCCTTGACTGCGAGGGCATCGCCAAACTGGCGCGTGACAAGGTGCAGACCTTAGCCGGGCGGGCGCAGAGCCAATCGCCGAGCGGAGCGGCGAGGCTCGACCTCGAAACCACAACTTCGATTCGCAGCCTCGCGGCATCTCTGCCACATCTGGAAGCCATCCTCAGCACGGAAGTCTCCCACCCTTTTCCGATTTATCTCGCGCTCTGTTCGATGGCCGGGCATCTGGCCGCGCTCGGGCCAGACCTCATTCCAGACAAGCCGTCCTACAACCATTATGATCTGCGCACGACGTTTAAGCCGATCATCAAGTTCATCAGACAGGCAATTGAGCAGGGGCTTACCTCTTCTTACACCCCTTACGTGTTCACTTATCACGACGAAGTTTACGACATCAATTTTGACGCCGCCTGGATGCGCAGGCGGCTCGTCATCTCGCTCAGAGGGCAGCCCGGCGTCTCGCCCGAGAAGTTGATCCAGTGGGGCGAGACCTGTCTCATCGGCTCTCAGGAACATATGCAGTCAATAAGAGAGAAACGGATTTTGGGCGCAGACCGCACTCATATTAAAGGTGATGAAGACCTGATGCCCTCCAAAGATGTAGTTCTTTTTTCACTCAGGGCTGACCCGATGTTCATCGAGCCGAACAAGATTCTGCAAATCTTCAATCGCAGTTCGCACAGAGATGGGGTGCGTCCGGTCGAGATTATTTTGTATGTCAAGAACGTGGCGTGAGTTGAGAGATAAGACAGCCTCAAGGTTGACCGCGAAGGTTGAAGGCACATGAGCGATTACAGCGATTCTTACCGGCTGGGTCCTTTCCGAGAGTTTTACGCGGAGATTATTCGCCTGAAACAGATAGCCAGCGAGGCCGTCTGGACATCTCCTTCTGCCCGGGCGGCTCTCGTCCCGCAGCCCGACGATGCGCCGCCCCGAAAGGCGAACATCTCGACGGCTCTGGTCAGGGCAGAGCCGGGCGGAAACGGCTCTCATTCAACGATGGACTTTCTCGAACCGCTCCAACCTTCGGACTCTTCCGGGGTTGGCTCAGTGGTCTGGCACAGGCTGGTGTCGTTGTTTCAACATCAGGCCATCACCGCCTGGAAAAATGGCGGCACGCACGGCGCGGAGTTATACAAGGATGCGCAGTACGTGATGATCGTTCTGGCCGACGAGATTTTTCTGCACATGGTCAACTGGGAAGGCAGGAGCGAATGGGACTCGAACCTGCTGGAAGCGAAAATCCTGCGGTCGCATGCTGGCGGGCAGGTCTTCTTCGACAATCTGAATCGCCTGCTGCGCGAGAAGAATCCGCGCTTCAAAGATTTGGCGGCGGTCTACCTGATGGCCTTGTCGCTCGGTTTTGAAGGCATGTATCGCGGCATGGATGACCGTGGAAAACTGGCGCAATATCGCCGCGAACTCTTCATCTTCATTTATGGCCGGGAACCCGAACTGCACGACGAAAGGCGTTATCTCTTCCCCGAAGCCTACCGCCACAGCGTCCGCGAAGAGCGTCACAGAAAACTGTCAGACCCCCGCAAGTGGCTCGTCGTGCTCGGTCTCGTGATTATCGTCTATGTCGGGGCGACGCAGGCGCTCTGGGTGCAGTTCACGCAGAAATTGAACACCGTCAATCAAAGTATTACGAAAATAGTCGGCGAGCTGAAAGCGCAGCCATAGATTACGCCGCCGCTGGTCTTGAAGTCATGCTCTCTTCCCCCGGTATCTATATCCTTCTGGTCGTCCTGCTGCTCGCGCTCGGCCTCATCTTTCTGTACGTCGTCATCAGGAAGGCGCGACAGACTCCGGCTGCGCAGGAAGTTGCGCTGGTCGCCCCCGGCGACGATCCGCCGCAGATGATCCTCAATGCTTCGAGCCTCGGCCTCAAGCTTTCCTTCAGCAGAGCCATGCGGCGCATCCGCGCATCCGGCAAAGGCTACCTCTACAGGATTCCGTGGTACTTGATGATCGGCGAAGCGGGTTCGGGCAAAACAACTCTCCTCAGCAATACCGGCATGGAACTTCTGTCGGACGCGCCGGGCGAACAGCAGACAGGCGTCAAGCAGGGTCTCAACTGGTTCTTCTTCGATCAAGGGATCGTGCTGGACGTGGCGGGAGAGTTTGTGCTGCGAGAGGATGGCGCAACCTCCAACGCCAGAGGCTGGAATCATCTCTCTCAATTGCTCCGGCGTTATCGTCCCGAGCGGCCATTGGATGGAATCATCCTGACGATCCCCTCCTCCGACCTGACGGGAGCGGCGAACCAGAACCCGGAATTTAGACTCAGGCTTGAGAAGAAGGCGCAGCGTCTCTACAGCAAACTCGTGGATGTCCAGAAGCAACTGGGGCTGAGCCTGCCCGTCTATGTGCTCGTCACCAAGTGTGACGAGGTCACGGGATTCAAGAGTCTCTGTCAGGAGATGCCCGAACGACGAGATGAGATGGTCGGCTGGTCTAGCCCTTACACGCGCGAGATCGCCTATCGTCCAGAGTGGGTGACGGAGGCGTTCCAGAACCTGCATAGTTATCTGTTTGAACTTCAGATCGAAGTCTTTGCCCAGCGTGGCCGCATCCCGCATAGCGATGAGTTCTTCATGCTGCCCTCGGAGATGCAGGAGATGCGCGCGCCGCTCCAAATTTATCTCAACCAGATTTTCAGAGAGAGCGTCTATCACGACCCCTTCTTTTTACGCGGCATCTATTTTTGCGGAGACGGCGAGGGCGAAGCCCTCCCTTCGACCGTCCTGCCCGCACCCGCGCCCGAGAAAAAGCAAGCTTTCCTGGAACACCTGTTTGAGCGAAAGATTTTTCAGGAAGACTCTCTCGCGCGGCCTATCAACCGGACGGCGCTGTCGCGAAACCGCATGGTGCTGGCCGCTCAGGCGTTGTCGCTGGCGATCCCCATCATCGGAGTGCTCGGCATCCTGGCGACCTATCCCACGCTCAAAGAACGCGAGGCGATGTTCTACGCCTACCTCACCCGTGAAGAGCAAGACCTCAAGGCGATCAAGGCCGAAAAACAGAGCGGGTTCAAGGACGAACAATCGCTGGGCAGGGAAGCGCGTCTGTTCGAGGCCATGTCGAACATGAGCGGAAAGAACTTGTTCTCGCCCTTCATCCCCGGTTCATGGTTCAGCCGCGTGGATGAGCAGAGCGGCAGTTCCATCAGTAGCGCGTACCAGTTCGTGGTTTACGACTCGCTGCGCCGCCGTC
>DASPJG010000509.1:0-2799 GCA_035628755.1 Pyrinomonadaceae bacterium | reverse complement strand
GGGCTGCTGCTGCCGGTTCGACTTGTCGTTTCTGACTTCGTAGAGGATGAAAGTGCCGTGGATGTTTTTGATGTTGTCAATCGGCTCGGGGACGCGTCTCAAATGCACGCTCCCTTCGACAAAGGCGGCAGCCGTCTGTGAGAGAAGTATCTGGCCGCCTTCGGCTCTGCCCTCGATGCGGGAGGCGAGGTTGACGTGCGGGCCTAAGGCCGTGAACTGGGAGCGGATGTCAGTCCCCACCATCCCGACCAGCACCTCGCCGGTATGAATCCCGCAGCCCAGCCCGATCTCTACTTTTTCGGGAATGTGCTTTCGCAGTTTCTCTTTCCAAACTTTCGTCAGCCCTTCAAACTCGCTTCGCAACTCGCGTGCGGTTTCGATGGCCGAGAGGGCGGCGATGGTGTGGCGTTGCTCCGCTTCGCCCGCCGTTTCGGTCGCATCTCCCGCGCCGGGGAGCGCGCCGAACAGAGCCATCACGCCGTCGCCGATGAACTTGTCGAGGATGCCTCCGTGCTTGAAGATCGTCTTGGCTGCCAGTTCGCAGTACTCGTTGATGAAGTCGGCGATGAGCGCGGGTTTCGCCTTGAGGCTTTCGCATAGCCGCGAGAAGCCGCGAATGTCCCAGAAGCAGATCGTGACCGTCCGCGAGGTGATGGAGAGCAGCGACGGGTTGCGCAAAATGATCTGCCGCAACTCTTCCTGAAAAGTGTAGTGGAAGAACTTGCTCAGCACCGCGCTGTCGGCGGTCTCTATCGTCCGCCCGAGGTGTCTGGCGATTGACATCAGCATCGTCAGATCGTTTGCCGTGAAAGGGCTCTGCTGCTGCGTCTTCGGGATGCGGATGACGCCCTCGGCGCGCTCTCCGACCATGATCGGGACGGCCATGAAGCGCGACGGTGGCCGCTCGTTCACCTCACACTCCGAACTCCTGACCGACGTGATGCGCTTCGCCCGCTCCAACTCGGCGCGCTCGGCGGCATTGTTGAAGTAGACCGGCTCTTTGTAGTGGGCGACCGCGCCCGTCAGGCTGAAGCCTTGCGCGCGCTCCTCGACCAGATCGTAAGGCTTGATTTCGCCGCGCTCCAGTTTACGTTCGAGCCGCCCGTTGGTGGCTTTCATCTCCAGACGCGGGTAGCCCGCGAACAGCGAACAGCCGTTCCCGCCGATGAGCTTCGGGACTTCCATCACGACCCGGCGAAACTGCTCCTCCTTATCCACGACGGTCGAGAGCGCGTTGAGAAGGTTGATGTAGCGCACCTGTAGGATCGTCTTCGAGAGGCGTTCGGCGAAAGAGAAGAAGCGTCGCTGCTCGTGCGGCTGGAAGGGTGGGTCGCCGCTCGGTTTGGTGAGCCGGATGACGCCCATCGCGGGAGTGCTCGGGTCGAAACGCTCGCGGAAAAAGAGCGGCGTGGACATCGTCGCCCCCGTGCCGGGGCGCAGTCCTTCGCGCTCGAAGTGCTCCGAAAACTTGCCGACGCCGCCGTGGCGCGGGAAGCCGAAGTGCGCTTCAAAGTCGAGTTGGTGCAGGTCGTCGATCACCAGATTGCGCTTTTCCGACAGGACGTAGGCCGTCACGCGACCGAGCTTGTAGTCAGCCGGCAACTCGTAAGAGGCCTCCTCGTGGTTCAGCACCTTTTCGTAGCTGCCCCCGGCCACAGGCCGCTCCAACTGCGTGGTCGCGACGCACTTGTAGCGCAGCTTGCCTTTCTCTGAATGCTCTTCGTCCAGCAGAAAGATCGAGCAGCCCTTCCCTTCGACCATCCGCGTCAGCACCCTGACGGCCTTGCGGCAGAGTTTTTCGAGGTCTTGGATCGAACCGATCTCGATCAGCTTGCCGAGCGACAAAGAGGTCAGGATGTCGCGCTCGTTGTCGGCCACGAGCGTCTGGATGCGCCGGAAGTCTTCCTCCGTGAACTTGCGCCCGTCGTCCGAATTTTTGACGACGCGCAGCACGCCTTTGATTCTCCCGTCGCGATTTTTGATCGGCACGGCGATGAGTGAGAGCAGCCGCTCGTGGCTCACCTCGCAGTGCTCGAACTTGGCCGTGCCGATGATGTTCTCCGCCGGATGCCCGTACCAACTCCAGCAAGGGTCTTGCCGCACGTCGGGACTGAAATACGGCTCGCCCTTGCCCGCCACGCGCGACGTGATGCCGCAACGCTCCTTGTCCACGTTCTTCGTGTGGTCGAGCGAATACTGGCCGATGAAGGGCGTCATCACCGTGCTCTCGCGCAGGACGTGACGCCCCATCTCTTCGTCCCAGAGAAAGATCGAGCACCCGTCGCCACGCACCAACTCGTTGGCCTCGACGACGAGCTTGTAGAGCAGGTCTTCAAAGGTAAAGAAGTTCTGGATTTCTCCTTCTCGTCTGTGCCGGTTGGCGGGTGGGGCGGGGCGGCTCGCGGGCGCGCTCTGGCGTTGCTCTCGCACGGGGTCGGCGGCAGGCCGGGTGGCGGCTTTCACCGCACGCTTGCTGGAGCGGGTGGGCATGGCTTCCGTCATCCTTTATCCATCAAAAGATCGTTGGAGAAATCTCTCAGAAGATGAGGCGAGAAACTCGCCGAGATGAGACCATAGGGTAGGGCAGAAGTCAATTTAATGCGTCTCGCGAGTGAGCGTGTGCGAGGCGACTTGGAGGACGCACTGCCCTTGCCGGGATGTTTCCGGGGGGTCGGCTTTACAGGTACAGGGCAGCATAGTACAGTTACGCGCGAAAAGCTGAGAGGTCTGCCAAAGACCCGCGAGAAGGAATATGAGACTGTTGAAATCCCCCTCCCTGTTTCCTACCCGAGCAAAATT
>DASPJG010000508.1:0-4607 GCA_035628755.1 Pyrinomonadaceae bacterium | reverse complement strand
GCGGTGGAAGAGGCCATCAACGCCACCTCGCGCCGCTTCTCGCGCGAGCGTCTGATTTATGCCGTCGTCATCAGCTTCCTCGTCGGGTTAATGGTCGTCACCGCGATTCAGGCATTGCTCAACCTGCGCCAGCCTCTCGCTTCCGGCACGGGCGCAACCGCATCCGGCCAACAACGCGACGCGACGAATAACACGGCGGCCTTTGGCGAAGCGGCGCGTGCGACATCCGCCGCGGCAGTTAGAAAGGGAGGCGAAAGTGGCGCGCCCGCGCGTCCTGCGGGCGCAGCCGACGCACCTCAGACGGCAGGTGCGACGCAGAACGGCGCACCCGCGACGGCTGCAACGTTGCAAGCCGCTTCCCCAAACTCGACGCAGGCGGCGACGAGCGGCGCGCGCAAGCCCGGCAGCGCATCGAATGCGCGCGGCTACGAAGTGCGTGTGATGTTGGAGGTGAAGGACGGGCGGGTGACGGACGCGCGCGTGCTGAACCCGCGACCGGGCGGGCGCGCTTATGAAGCTCTCGCGCTCAAGACGGCGCGGCAGCGACGCTATCCGAAGAATTTCACCGGCGGTGATACGTGGAAGGTCAGGGTCAAACCCTGATGAAGAACGCCGCGCGCGGCTTCAACCGAGAGGCTTGCGGCGATGCTGATTGAACTGGTAGGCGCGGGCGGAGAAAAAGATGCTGTTCATCCAAAGCAACACTCTGGCGCACACACTCGACGAGGGTGAACGCCTGCGCCTGCTCGACGCGCTTGAGGCGAGGGAACTCGCCCCGCTCATCCGCTCGTCGCGGCGTCGCTTGTTCGAGTTGCTCGCAACGGGTGTCGGGGATGCAGCGGCGGTCAAGGCGGCGGTCGCAGGGTTCGAGCGAGAGTGCATGGCGCGGCGCGAGGCGTTGACCGGGACGGAGGGCGGCGTTGCGGCCTACACGCCGGGCGACATTTTCTGCGCGGGCGATTGCGTGCTCTTCGTCGTCTTCGGCACGGCTGCCGGTGAGGGGTTGACGACGGGCATCGTCTACAGCGTTGACACCAAAGAGCCTCTGACGAAACTCGACCGCTTCTGCCGCGACGTGCGCGAGGCGTTGATTAAGACGGGAGAGGGGCGCGCGGGCGGCGAAGAGTTGTTTGAACTGCCGTGCTGGAAGACGCGCGCGACGCGTGCGCCGCAGGGGTTGGCGCGGTTCATGGCGATTCAGCCGACGGATTTCGCGGTCGCCGCGAAGTTGAAGGGCGGCGCGCGAGAGTTTGTGCGCGCCTCGGAGTTGATGGAGGAACAGACGGTGCGCCAATTCCTGCGGCGCGTACAGGAGATGCGCCGCGAGGGTTATTCGCCGCGCCGCCTGTTTGCCGAGGCGGCGACGCTCCGGGGCGGCATCTCCATCGAACGGATGCTCGACGCGGGACTCCTCGAACGCGAAGTGCGTGTGAGTTGCCGCAAATCCGGCCACGCCCTGTTCGACCTGCCGACGCCCGATTCGCTCGCGGCCATCACAATCAGCAAAGCGAAGTGCAGCCTGTGCGCCGCGCCCGTCGCCGACGAGGTGGTCGAAGAGACGATCAACCCGACGTGGCTCGCCGTCTCGCTGCTCGAAGACGGCGGCTGGTTGAACAATCGCGTCTACAAGATCATACGCTCGCTCGGCGTGCCCGACAGCGAGATCGCCACCGGCCCGCCCTCCACGCACGGCGAGTCGTATCTTGCCGCCGACGTGTGCGGCAACTCTTACCTGTTCGTCACGAAGGACGGAGACTTGACGCCCGCCTGCGCGCGCCGCGTCGTCGAGACCGTGGCCGAGACGGAGGCGACGCACCTCGTCGTCGTCACGAACGGCGCGATCGAAGACGAAGGGCGCATGCGTCTCTACGAGTTCGCGTGGCGACGCGCGCGCGCGGGTCAGGATTTAGACACGACGCTCGTCGCGGGTCTGGACGGCGCGCGCCGCGAGATCGAACGCTCCTTCGAGCGCGCCCTGCACCGGCAACTCTCCCGACACCTGTTCTCTCTCGACGCCGCGCTCGGCGTCAGCGCGAGCGATTTTGTGCTCGACTGGTTCAAGCTGACGAACGCCAGCGGCGCGGGCAAGCGCGCGTCAAATGTTCTCGTCCCGCTCTTTCCAGACCTCGATCAACGCGTCGCCTCCTGACGTTAATTCTAACTCGCCTGTTTCGTGCGTGCGCTCGCTGCCGCGTGTGTCTCGTCGCGTTCGAGCTTCCAGCGAAAGCCGGTCTTGGTCGGCGCGGCTAACATCTCCTTAAAATGTTCCTCGAAGTAGCGACCCATGTGCGGGCGGTTGCCGTCAACGTCCGTGAAGCCGTATTCATCGGAGAGCGTCCAGGAGCCGTAGACGCCGCCGGACTTGCTCAAGACGCGCGGGTCGGCGGCGAGCGCGGCCACCGCACGCCCGACAAAGCAGGGCGTCTCGGAGGCTTTGAAGCCGAAACGCTTCGCCTCCGGGTTCGTCTCGGCCACCTCGCGCCAGTTCTCCTCGGTCGCGCCGAAGTGATCGAGCATCCATTCCGTGCGCATGAAGCCGGGCGAGATGGCGAGCGCGGCGATCTTCTTCGGCGCGAGTTCCTCGGCCATCGCGTAGGCCAGACGGATCGTTGACACCTTGACGAGATCAAAGAAGAAACTTCCGCGATAGCCTACGCCGTCGCCGTCCGTGATCTCGACGATGAGGCCGTTCTTCGGTTTGCGCTCGACCATGAGCGCGGCGGCGTGGCGGCTCGTGATGATGTGCGAGAAGAGTTCCTGTTGCAGCCAGCGCAAGCCACTGTCGAGCGGCTGTTTCCAGAACGGTTTCCACTCGGCCTGCGTGTCGCCGCCGAGCACGTTGACGAGGATGTCGAGTCTCCCCTGCTCAATCTTAACTCTTTCGAACAGGGCGGCGACCTGCGCCTCGTCCGTGTGGTCAACGCGCGCGTGGATGCCCCGGCCACCGCGCGCCGTCACCATCTCAGCCGTCTCCTCGATGGTCTCCGCGCGCCCGGCGTGGACGCCGGACGCGGGCGGCGCGCCGCTCACGCTGCGCCCGGTGCAATAGACAGACGCGCCCGCTTCGCCCAACATACAGGCGATGCCGCGCCCCGCACCGCGCGTCGCCCCCGCGACGAGCGCGATCCTGCCCGCTAAAGGTTTTTTTGTCGTTCCGCTGGCTTTCATCGTTCCGCCTCCCTTCGTCTCGCCTGCTACGGACGCTGTTTGCCGTCCGCGCCTCGAACTCTTTTACCTCGCTCGCGCGATCAACTTCACGATACGCGAAGATTGATGACACCCCCTGTCATATTCTTGAGATAAAATCACGCGCGGTTTCGGGTGGCGGGAGAAGTTTTTAATTCGACGAAAAGAGTAGCGGAGGAGACGCGATGCGCGCGGACAGGTTGTTTTCCATCGTGCTGTTGTTGCAATCGAACGGGCAGTTGACCTCCAGAGAACTGGCCGGGCGGCTGGAAGTTTCCGCGCGCACGATTCACCGCGACATGGAGGCTCTGAGCGGGGCGGGCATCCCGGTCGTCGCGTCGCGCGGCATGGGCGGCGGGTGGTCTCTGCTCGGCGAGTACCGCACGAACCTGACGGGGCTGAACGAGGCGGAAATTCAATCGCTGTTCGTCATCAAGCCGTCGCGCCTGCTGGCCGATTTGAATTTGGACAAGGCCGCCGAGGGCGCATTTTTGAAACTGCTGGCCGCGCTGCCTTCCGTTTTCCGGCGCGGGGCGGAGTATGCGCGCCAACGCATTTACGTGGACGTGACGGGCTGGAACCGCGCAGAGGAATCCGTGCCGCACCTGCACACGTTGCAGGAAGCTGTCTGGCAGGAGCGGCGCGTGCGCTTGACTTACGCGCGGGGCGATTGTGAGGCGGTCGAGCGGCTGGCCGACCCGCTCGGGCTGGTGGCGAAGGGGAGCGTCTGGTATCTGGTCGCGGCGGTGGAAGGGGAAGTGCGCAGCTATCGCGTCTCGCGCGTGCAGCGCATGGAGGTGTTGGACGAGGCGTGCCGCCGTCCTCCCGGTTTCGATCTGGCGGAGTTCTGGGAACAGTCGGCGGCGCAGTATCGCGCGCATCTGCCGGGCTATCGCGCCCGCGTGCGCGTGCGGCAGGAGATCGTGGCGCGGATGCCTTACGCGGGAAGGTTTGCACGCATCGAGCAGAAGGGGACGCCGGACGGGGATGGCCGTGTCGAGGTCGCGCTCAGGTTCGACGCGGAAGAGATGGCCTGCGAGTATGCGCTCGGGTTCGGCACGCAGTTGGAAGTGTTGGAGCCGGCTGCGCTGCGCGAGAAGGTGTTGGCCGCCGCACGCGGCGTCGTGGATTTCTACACGCAAGACGCGCCGCGATGAACGGCGCGGTGATATTTAAAGCAGGTCGTCGCCGGAAGGTTATATCTATTCTCGGTTTCAGCCGTTGCTCATGCTGACGATCTGTTCCTTCGCCTGATCGTTGCTCGTGCAGATGCCGGAGACGCGCAGGCGGAATTCGTCGGGGTTCGACGCGCCGCGCAGGGCTTCTTCCAAAGTGATGAGGCCGGATTGAAAGAGATTGAAGAGCGATTGATCGAAGGTCTGCATGCCGTATTGAGACGTACCGGCGGCGATGGCGTCGCG
>DASPJG010000507.1:0-7293 GCA_035628755.1 Pyrinomonadaceae bacterium | reverse complement strand
GTCCGGCTCAGACGCTCGAAGTAGGGGCTGAAACTAACGAAACTCGTACCCTGAAAGAAGGCGCGGCCACCCGTCTCGTTCGAGATTCGATTGAGCGCGCTCTGGCCGAAGCTGACCGCCTGCCGGTTGTAACTCGTGAGTCCGACCGAAGGCGCGTAGAAAGAGTAGATGGCGACGTTGCGACGTTTCGCTTCGCGCACGGCGCGTTCCATGTCAATGCTGCTGATGGTGCTGAACGAATCGAAACCGCGCGACGTGTCGAGGCCGTCTGAGATGAGCAGCACGGCGTTGCGGTTCTTATCATCCGCCTCGAAGTGGCGCAGGGCTTCGATCACTTCCACGTAAGGGTTGTAAGGCGCGGCGTTCACGTTCCCGGCGGGGATGCGCAGGGCGCGCCCGGCCTTCTCCAAGTCTTCCGTAAACTCCTGTCGCACCTGCAACGTGCCGCTCCGCAAATAGCCGACCATCACGCGCGAACCCGCGGGCAGCGTGCGAATAAACTCGCGCGTCGCGTCAATCTCGTTCCCCACGCGCGACACGAGGTCGTCCTGCACGAGAATGGCTAGATTGAGCGGCGCGCCGCTGATGCTGGCGCGCGCGGACTTCGATTTCTTCTCCGCGCCGCCGCTGGCAAACGCCGGAACAGCGGCGGCAATCAGGATAAGAGCCACAAACGCTGAAAAGATTTTCCTGTTAAACATATCGTTTCCCCTTAAGCCCCGAATTTCACTGCAAAATTCGGACACAAACCTGTCAAATTACATCCCGGCTCGCAAGAAAACGCGCCGGCTCGAAACCGCTCGCCGTGCGCGCTGGCATTTACTATTTGCGCCAATCTCTTGCGAATTATTTTGGCGAAATTAAGATGCGCGGGGACGCAGGAGGGATGGCTTGTGAGGAAAGGATGAGGCGGGAACGCGGAACGACGAAGGCGAAGCGCATCGTCTTCGGTTCGTCGTTCCGCGTTTCTATTCTGTCCCTATTTCTTGTGTATCTGGCAGACCCCGGCGGCGTCGCAGGGCGGGGGGATGCCGAAGATTTGGTAGCGGCGTTTGGCGAGTTGGCGGTAGAAGACGGGGCCGAGCGCGGTGAAAGGCCAGCGGGAGAAAAGCCACGCCAGCCAGCGCAGGCGCGGCAGCACGCGCAGCACTTCGATCCACGAGTAGAAGCCTTTCAACCACGCGCCGTCCGCTTTGCGACGCGTGTACATCTCTTCGGCCAGTTGCTCGTAGGTGTGCGGCGCGGCGCGTCTGAGAGCGTCGGGGGAGTTCAAGTCGAGCCATTCGAGACGCCGGTCGCGGTCGAAGGGTTCGACGCGCGCGCGCATCCACTGGCAGAGCGGGCATTGCCCGTCCGTGTAAACTTCCAACTGTGCCGTCGTCTCATTCAATTGCTTTCCTCCGTAATCGAGCGCGGCGCGCGCGCGGCGAAATACTCCCCCTCTTTGAGCCGCCGCTGCAATTTACGCTGGTTGACGAGCAGCAGCCCGATAACGAAGAGTTGCAACACCTCCACGCCCACCCACAACATAACGAGAAACCTCATTCGCCTGTCACCTCCCCGCCGGAACCTGCAACTGCACCCCTTGCCCGCCGCCATACATGATCGTCAGCGCGCCCTGATGGTTCTTGATGCCGTCGGCGCGGGCGCGCTCGATTTCGAGTTGGAGTTCGAGCCGCTTGATGTCGAGCAGGGCGGGGTTGGCGTAGGTCTGCGCCTCGATCTGCTTGGTCTGGGCGGAGATTTTGGCGGCTTCGAGTTTGGCCTCTTCGGCCTGCTTCTGCTTTTCGTTGGCGACCACTTCGGAGGCGGCGGCCTCGATGCGGTCGTCAGCGAAGTCGGGGTTTCCGAGTTGCACGCTCTCCATCACGAGTTGGAGTTGGCTGGCGAGCTGCGGCTTGAGCGCGTCGACGATGCGTTTCTGAATCCCCTCTTGATTGGCGTAAATTTCGTAGGCGTTGAACTCCGAGAAGGCGTTGCGCGCTTCGGTCTGCAACAGCCCTTTGAGAATCTCGTTGCGCCGCCGGTGGCGTTCCGCCTCGTCGAAGCTGTACTTGCGCACGTACTCCTCGATCTTCGTGGCGTCGGTGTAAGCGGTCACGTCAATGTTGACGTTCAAGGCCGCGTTGTCCTTGCTCGTGACGCGCACGGGCGCGCTCTCCGTAAACGACCTGATGTTGACTTCGTGGCTCTCCCTGCCCGGCGCGAGCGTCGTAAACCAGCCGTCAGAAGGCGTGTAGACGCGCTCGATGCGTCCGAAGTAGGTGACGACCTTCACCGTCCCTTCCTGCGCGTAATCAATGTTGGCGTAGGCGGTCGCCGTCCCCACCAAAACCACAATAATCAGTAGCACAATCCCCGCGATGAGGTATTTGCTGCTCGTCATTGAATCTCCTTTGTTGATGTCAACGATTTCCGGCCAGATATTTTTGCTCTTTTTCATCTCACCTCATAATACGATTTAAATGTCGAGAAGTTTGTTAATTTCGGATTAACGTTCCATTCAGATGCGCTTTATCGTCGGCGCGCCGGGGCGCGCGGCAGACGACGTTAAACCGGCTTGCGCGCGGAAAGCCGGAGCGTTGAACGTCCGCGCCCTCAAGGGCGGATTCCGCGCGGCGAGACGCGGCGCATGCACGCTTGCTTTCCCCCCCCTGCTCGGATAAATTTCCCCTACACCCGGAGCGCGACGCCGCCATTATTTTACGCTAGTCTATCAGCCCAACAGCGGCTCGCTTTTTCTCGGCGCAATTCAATCCCTCTGAAAGGATGCTTTTCTTCCGCCTATGAAAGTTTATCCGACCAACCAGATTCGCAACCTCGCCGTCATCGGTCACGGCGACGCGGGCAAGACGCAACTCATCAGTTCCCTGCTCTACGTGACGGGCGCGACGCCGCGCTGGGGCAAAGTCGCCGACGGCACGACCGTCACAGACTACGAGGAAGATTCCATTGCGCGCCAGATCACTCTAAACACCGCGCTCGCGCACCTCGAATTCCGCGAACACAAGATCAACTTCATAGACACGCCCGGCTACGCCGCCTTCGTCGCGCACGCGCGCCCGGCCTTGCGCGTCGCCGACTGCGCGCTCGTCGTTGTTGACGGCGTGAACGGCGTCGAGGTGCAGACGGAGAAGACTTGGGGCTACGCCAACGAGTTCATCGTGCCGCGCATCATGGTCATCAACAAGCTCGACAAGGAGCGCGCCGATTTCGGCGCAGCTTTAGACAGCGCGCGCCAGACCTTCAGCCGCGCCATCGTGCCCTTCACGCTCCCCATCGGCAAAGAGGCGGACTTCCGTGGCGTCGTGGACATCGTTCACATGAAAGCCTACGAGTTCGACGAGCAGGGCAAGGCCACAGAGCGCGAGATACCCGAAGCCGGGCGCGACGTGGTTGAGAAAGAGCGCGAACGCCTCATCGAAGTCATCGCCGAATCCGACGACGCCTTGATGGAGAAGTATTTCGAGAACGGCACGCTCGAAGAAGCGGACATCATCCCGAACATCTCGAAGGCCATCGCCGCGAGCAAGCTGTGCCCGGTCTTCGCCTGTTCGAGCCTCACGCTCGTCGGCCTGCAAAGCCTGCTCGAAGGCATCATTGATTACGCGCCCGCGCCCGACACGCACGAGGCCGAACACGGCCACGCCAGCACGGACACGGACGCCGAGACGCTCACGCGCAAGTACAACGAGAGCGAACCCTTCTCGGCCTACGTCTTCCGCACCATCGCAGACCCCTTCGCCGGGCGCATCACGGTGATGAAGGTGATCAGCGGCCACGTCAAACACGACGCCACCGTGCAGAACACGACGCGCGGCGTGACCGAACGGCTCGGCGCACTCCACTCGATGCAGGGCAAGCAACTCGACAAGATCGAGGAGGCGGGCGCGGGCGACATCATCGCCTGCGTCAAGCTCAAAGAGACGCAGACGGGCGACACGCTCGCAGACCGCGCCGCGCCTATCGTCTACGACGCGCTGCAATACCCGGAGGCCGCCATCGCCTTCGCCATCGAACCGAAATCACGTCAGGACGAAGAGAAGATCAGCGTCGCGCTGCACAAGATTCTCGAAGAAGACCCCAGCCTGCACTTCACGCGCGACGCGCAGACGAAAGAATTCATCCTCTCCGGCTCAGGCCAGTTGCACGTCGAGACGGTGGTGCAGAAGTTGAAGGATCGTTATCACGTCGAGGTCGCGCTCCACCCGCCGAAAGTCCCTTACAAGGAGACGATCACGGCGCGCGCGGAGGTGCAGGGGCGGCACAAGAAACAGACGGGCGGGCGCGGCCAGTTCGGCGACTGTAAAGTCATCTTCGAGCCGCTGGAGCGCGGCGCGGGCTTCGAGTTCGTGGACAAGATTTTCGGCGGCAGCGTGCCGCAGCAGTTCCGCCCGGCCATCGAGAAAGGCATCGTCGAGGCGGCGGCGGGCGGCGCAATCGCGGGCTACCCGCTCGTGGATTTCAAGGTCACGCTGATTGACGGCTCATATCACAACGTTGACTCGGACGAGCACAGTTTCCGCGCCGCCGGTCGCAAGGCGTTTCGCGCAGCGATTGACAAGGTGAGGCCGTCGCTGCTCGAACCGATCATGGACGTTGAAGTCGTCGCGCCGGTGGAGGCGAGCGGCGACATCATGGGCGATCTCAACTCGCGGCGCGGGCGCGTGCAGGGCATGGAGATGCGCGGCAAGAATCAGGTGATCAAAGCGCAAGTGCCGATGGCCGAGATGCTCGACTATCAATCCAAACTCAACTCCATCACCGCCGCGCGCGGCTCTTATCACATGGAGTTCTCCCACTACGACCCCGTCCCCGGCCAACTCACACACAAGATCGTGGAACAGGCGCGCGCCGAAGGCCGGATCAGGGGCGAAGAGGAAGACTGAGTTATGTCGTTGCCGATCAGCAAATATTACTTTAGCGTGGCGGAGTTTGAACGCATGGGCGAGGCGGGCGTCTTTACCAGAGATGCCCGCCTTGAGTTGATCGAGGGAGAGATTATTGAGATGTCGCCAATAGGCAGCCGCCATGCCGCTTGCGTTAACTTTCTCAGCAGGTTGTTGAACCGGACTGTCGGTGACATCGCGCTCGTCAGCACCCAGAATCCGATCCGGCTCAACGACTTCTCCGAGCCTGAGCCTGATCTTGCGCTTCTCCGTTTGCGCGATGATTTTTACCGGGACGCGCACCCGGTTCCGGCTGATGTGCTGCTGATTATCGAAGTCGCGGATACAACTCTGGCCTACGACCGGCAGGTCAAAACGCCTCTCTACGCTAAGGCGGGAATCGCAGAGGTATGGATCGTCAATCTCACGGAAGAGCAGGTTGAGATATACACAGGATTGGCGAATGGCACGTATCAAAGAATCGTAAACTTCCGGCGCGGCGAGGAAGCCCGCGCCCAGACCATCGCCGGGCTGGCGGTCAGCGTGGCCGACTTGTTGGGCTAAGCGCGCAGGATAAGCACCGGGAGACTTCCCCGGCACGCTCTCGCAGACAAACGCGAACAAGGAGTCTCAGACAGTGTCCACTCGTAATCCCGGCGCGGACGCCTGTCGTCGCAAGTTCCTCAAGTATTTCCCGCGAGGGTTCGCGGACGAGACCTACCTGAATTGGGAGCACGACTACAAGTGGGAATCGCACGAGCGTTGGGAGGAAGCGTTGGGGCGTTCGGAGTTTCGCCGTCTCCTGCGTGAGGGCGCGTTTGCCGAGATCGCCGCGCGCGCCGTGCGCGTCGAGCAGCGCAGCCGCCACAGCATGATCTTCTCCTTCGAGAAGATGGCTCTGCGCGATGCGATCAAGGCGGAAGCGGGCGCGCGCCTCTTCGCGGAAGGTCTCTACGAGTTCCTGCACGGCGCGGGGGGCGCGGCGCGCAAGTTCGAGCGTTGGGTCGAGACGGTAGACGCGCTCCCGCGCAAGCAGACGCGCGTGCTGACATGGCCGCTCGTCACAGTCTTCGGCTTCATCGCACAACCCGACCGGCACATCTTCCTCAAGCCGAACGTCACGCGCATCGCCGCACGCGCCTACGGCTTCGACTTCCAGTACAAGTCGCGCCCCAACTGGGACACCTACGCCAACTTCCTCGAATTCGCCGAAACCATCCGGCGCGACCAGCACGACCTCAACCCCCGCGACATGATCGACCTCCAATCCTTCATGTGGGTGCAAGGCTCTGACGAATACCCGGATGAATGAACGTCATTCAAGTGTGAACGCATCTCGTTTCTCCCGCACTTGAGCAGCCGTTCGTAACGCTACGTCTCATCAAATTATGACCACACTCGAAACTTACCTGAGAGAACTGCGCGACTCTCAACACGCCGCCGTCAGGGAGACTTCTTACTACGGCGCGCTCGCCAATCTCTTCAACGAGGTCGGCAAGACACTCAAGCCGAAGGTGCGTTACGTCATCACGCCGAAGGGACAGGGCGCGGGGCTGCCGGACGGCGGGTTGTACACGGCGCAGCAATTGAAGCGCGGTGCGGCGACGACAATCGAGACGACGCCGCCGGAGCGCGGCTGTGTGGAGGCGAAAGGCTTGAGCGAGGAGGTCGAACGGATTGCGGCGCGCGCACAGGTGGATAAATATCTCAAACGCTACGGGCAAGTGCTCGTCACCAACTACCGCGACTTCCTGCTCGTCGGGCGCGACGAGCACGGCCAGCCGTTGCACTTGGAAAGGTACACGCTCTCGGCGAGCGAAGCGGAATTTTGGGCGGCGGCGGCCAACCCGCAGGCGTTCGCGCGGGAGCACGGCGAGCGGTTCGAGGAATATTTGAAGCGGGTGATGCTGCACGCCGCGCCGCTGGCCGCGCCGGAAGATGTGGCGCGTTTTCTGGCCTCTTACGCGCGCGATGCGAGGGCGCGCATGGAGAAGTCGGAGTTGCCCGCGCTGGCCTCCGTGCGCGCCGCGCTCGAAGAAGCTCTGGGGTTGCAGTTCGTGGGCGCGGACGGCGAACACTTTTTCCGCTCGACGCTCGTACAGACGCTTTTTTACGGCGTCTTCTCCGCGTGGGTGTTGTGGACGCAGGGACAACCGGCGGGGAGCGCGCGGAAATTCGAGTGGAGAAGCGCGGCGTGGACTCTGCGCGTGCCGATGATCCGCGCGCTGTTTGAACAATTGTTGACGCCGACGAACGTGAAAAGCATGGGGCTGGTGGAAGTGCTCGACTGGGCGGGGATGACTTTGAACCGCATCGCAGACCCCGCCGCCTTCATCCGCAAGTTTACGGAAGGCCACGCCGTACAGTATTTCTACGAGCCGTTTCTACAGGAATTCGACCCCGA
>DASPJG010000506.1:0-4706 GCA_035628755.1 Pyrinomonadaceae bacterium | reverse complement strand
GCTCCGTCGTCTCTGCGGCGAATTATTCGACGCGCACGCCGACGCCGCGTGCGACGTGCAACTCGCCCCTTATCCGGCCACGCACACGCGCGCCCTACTCGCGCACATGCTCGCAGGGGAAGGGCGCGCGCGCCTCCGAAGCGAGCCGGGCGTTGCGCGGGAGGCGCGTGAGGAAGGCGTCGCATGAAAGAGCCACACGCCGACGAGCCGCGCGTTGTCGCCTCGTCGCATGACGCGGCCTCGTCGCATGGTGCGACTCCGCCGCCCGCAAGCGTCTCGACGCAACGCGCCGCGCCGCTGTGGACAAACCTGCTGCTCGTCGCGCTCGGCCTCGCGTCGCTCGCGCTCTACAGGTACGGCCTCAACTTCGACAAGGCTCATAAACTCCAGATCGTCTGGTTCATCAAAATCGCGCTCGCGCAGTGCGCGCTCTACGCGCTCGCCGCGTGGCTCGTGTGGCGCGCGGGCGCGCGGCGTTCGACGCTGCTGCTCGTGATCGTCTTTGCGGCGTTGTTCCGTTTGAGCGTGCTGTTTGCGCCGCCGTTTTTGTCGGACGACGTTTATCGCTACGTCTGGGACGGGCGCGTGCAGGCGGCGGGCATCAATCCTTATCGCCATGTTCCCGCCGCCGACGAACTCCGGTTTCTGCGCGACGCGGACGTGTACCCCAACATCAACCGGCGCGATTACGCGCCGACCATCTACCCGCCGCTCGCGCAAATGATCTTCTACCTCGCCACGCGCGTGAGCGAACGCGTCGTGTGGATGAAGGCCGTGATGGTCTTGTTCGAAGCCGCTGGGTTGTACGCGCTCGCCGTGCTGCTCGCTTCATTCAAACTGCCGCGCCAGCGCGTGCTGCTCGCCGCGTGGCATCCGCTCGCCGTGTGGGAGATTGCGAGCAGCGGCCATCTGGACGCGCTCGTCATCTGCCTCGTCGCGCTCGCGCTGCTGGCGCATCGGGAGGGGCGCGAGAGTTTGACGGGCGCGTTGCTGGCCGGGGCGGTGCTGGTTAAATTGTTCCCGCTCGTGCTGTTGCCCGCGTTCTATCGCCGCCGGAGTTGGCGTCTGCCGCTGGCCTTCTGCCTCACGCTCGTGGTCGGTTACCTGCCCTATCTCTCTGTCGGCGCGCGGCGCGTGCTGGGGTTTTTGCCGGGCTACGCGAGCGAAGAAGGGTTGCAAAGCGGCGAGCGATTTTTCCTGCTGCAACTCGCGCGCGCTATCTCCGGCGCGCTTCCGGCGTCGGCGAGTGCGGCCTATGCCGTGTTCGCCATGCTCGCCATGTGCGCGCTCGCCGCGTGGTGTCTGCTCAAACGCGAGCCGGACGAAGGCGACTACGTGCGGCGCGCCGCGCTGCTCGCAACAACTTTCACCGTCCTGTTGTCGCCGCATTACACATGGTATTTCGCGTGGCTCGTTCCGTTTCTGTGCTTCGCGCGCGGGCGGACTCTCGCGCCGCTGCTGTGTCTGTCGGTCGCCGCCTTCATGCTCTACGGCACTTGGCTCGGCGACGCGCCCGCAGACATGCTCCGCCTCAACCTGTCCATTTATCTGCCGCCCGCTCTGCTTCTGATCGTGTGTTATCGCGCGCGCAGCGCGGCGACGTTTCATAACCTGTTCACGACGACGTGATAAAGTTTCGGGAAGCGAACGAGAGGAGGGAAGAATTTGACCCGACAATTAAACAACGGGCGACGCGCGCTGGTGACGGGCGGCGCGGGACTCATCGGCTCGCACCTCGTCGATCTCCTGCTCGCAGAGGGTTGGCGCGTGCGCATATTCGATAACCTTGAGCCGAACACGCACCGCAACGGACGCCCCGCATGGCTCAACCCGGCAGCCGAGTTTGTCGAAGGCGACATGCGCGAGCGCGCAGCCGTCACCGCCGCGCTCGACGGCATTGAAGTCGTCTTTCATCAGGCGGCCTATGGCGGCTACATGCCGGAGATTTCAAAATACGTGGGCGTCAACAGTTTCGGCACGGCGCAGATGCTCGAAGTGATCCGCGACGAGAATTTGCCGGTCAGGAAAGTGATCGTCGCTTCGTCGCAGGCGGTCTACAGCGAGGGCGCGGGCATCTGTCTCGAAGAGCACGGTCTGGTGTTTCCCGCCGTGCGCCCCGTCGAACAACTGCGCGCCGGAGACTTCGGCGTCCACTGCCCGCATTGCGACCGCGCCACCACGCCCGCGCCCACGCCCGAAGACGCGCCCATCGGCGGCGAGACCGTCTACGCCATCACGAAAGTTGATCAGGAGCGGCTCGTCCTGACGTGGGGGCGGCAGACGGGCGTGCCCACGGTCGCCCTTCGCTACTCCTGCACCTACGGGCCGCGCCAGTCCGTCTTCAACCCTTATACCGGCGTCATCGCCATCTTTTCGACGCGCCTCTTGAACGGGCAGCCGCCCGTGCTCTACGAAGACGGCGAGCAGACGCGCGACTTCAGCTTCGTCGAAGACATCGCCCGCGCCAACCTTCTCGCCGCGACGACCGATAAACTCGACGGCTTCGCCGCCAACGTCGGGAGCGGGCAAGCGACCAGCATCCGCGAAGTCGCGCGCCTTGTTTCCGACGCGTTGAACATCCCCATCGAGCCGGTCGCGCGGGGAGAGTTTCGCCCCGGCGAGATGCGCCACCTCCTGTCCGACACGACGCGCATCCGTGCCGCGGGATACGAGCCGCAAATTTCGCTGGCGTCGGGCATTCGCCGCTACATCGAATGGATCGGGCGGCAGATGGACGTGCGCGATTATTTCGCCGCCGCCGAAACGTTGCTGCGCGCGAAAGGCATCGTGCACCGCGTGTCTTCGACATGAATACACCTGCAAACATGCCCGCGCGCGTCTCGGTCGTCATCCCCGCGCTGAACGAGGAGGAGACGATTGGAGCGGTCGTGCGCTCCGTGCCGCGTGAGATCGCGTCGGAGGTGATCGTGGTGGACAACGGGAGCGACGATGGCACGGCGGAGCGTGCGCGCGAGGCGGGCGCGCGCGTCGTCTCCGAGCCGCGACGCGGCTACGGGCGCGCGTGCCGGGCGGGCGCGCGGGCGGTCGCCGACGGGTGCGAGATCATCGTTTTTCTGGACGGCGACGGGAGCGATTGCCCGGAGTTGATGAATCTTCTGGTCGAGCCGATTAAAGCGCAGACACACGATTTCGTGATCGGCTCGCGCACCCGCGGGCGACGAGAGCAGGGCAGCATGAACTTTCAACAACTCTTCGCCGGGCGCGCCGCAGGTCTCCTGCTCCGCGCGCTCTACGGCGTCAGTTACACGGACATGTGCCCGTTTCGCGCTATCCGGCGCGACGCGCTCGCGCGCCTGCCGATGCGCGAAGAGACTTACGGTTGGAATTTGGAGATGCAGATGCGTGCGGCGCGCGCTCGCCTGCGCATCCTCGAAGTGCCGGTCAATCATCGTCGGCGCGCGGGCGGCGAGTCGAAAGTGTCGGGCAATTTGCGGGGCACGATCCGCGCCGCTACGCGCATCCTTTACACCGTCGCGCGCATCGCATGGGAGCGCACCTGACCGGCCACGCCAGAACGACGACAATTTAACGCTATTATGAAATACACAAGCACACTTGCCGCGCTACTTCTCGCCTCGTCGCTGTCGGCCTCGACAGCCATCGCTCAAGAGCCTGCGGCGACGGCAACGCCCGCCGTCAAAACCGACGAGCAGATTGCCCAACAGGCGGAGCTTGAACGAAAAGCTCTGGCGTTGCTCGATGAAGTTATCGGCGAGACGCCTTCGCTGAAACTCGTCGAGAACCGCATCATCCTGCAAGCGGTCGCGGCGGAGATTCTCTGGCCGCGCAATCAGGAGCGCACGCGCGAGATTTTCAACACGGCGGCCAGCGACCTGTCGGCTGCCGCGAGCGGCATCGAGACGGACGACCCGCAGTATCAGAATCTCATCAACGTGATCTTGCAGATGCGCCAGCGGATGCTCGGCATCATCGCCGCGCGCGACCCGAAACTCGCCCTCGAATTTCTGCGCGCGACACGCCAGCCGCCTCCGCCCGTGCAGCCCGGCGCAAACTTCCGCCAGCCCGATCAGGAACTCATGCTGGAGGCGCAACTCGCGCAGCAGATCGCCGCGCGCGACCCGCAGCAAGCCCTCCGCATCGCCGAAGATGTTTTAAGCCGCGGCCTCTCCTCAAACCTGACGCCGCTTCTGGATCAACTGCGCACGCGCGACCCCGAAGGCGCGGCGCGGCTCGCCTCGAACATCGTCAAGAAACTTCGCACGGCGAACTTCGCCGTTGACCACGAGGCGATGGGCATCGCCAGTTATCTTCTGCTCTCGACGCGCCCGGCGGAGGGTTCGAACGTCGCCAACGGCCAGACGACTATCGCCGCCGGTCAAAACAACTCGCGCCGTCTCCTGTTGGACGAAGCGGCGCGGCGCGATCTCGTTAACCTGCTCGTCAACGCGGCGGCCAGCAACGCGGGCAATCCGCCCCGGCTCGGGAACACGGGCGCGCTGTTGTCCACGATGCAGCAATTGATGCCGGAGGTCGAACGCTACGCGCCCGCGCAGGCGGCAGGCATGCGCCGCCGTCTCGAAGGGTACGAGCGGAGAACGGGCAACAACTCGCGCCCGTTCCAGCAGGTGTCTGAGATGGGCACGACGGACGCGATCATCGAAGCAGCCGCGAAAGCCGCGCCGGAGATGCGGCAGCAACTCTACCGCACGGCGGCGTGGAAAGCC
>DASPJG010000505.1:0-3029 GCA_035628755.1 Pyrinomonadaceae bacterium | reverse complement strand
GTTGTCGAGGAGTCCGGCGAGCACGAAGCTCTGCCCGTCGCGCAGTTCGATGCCCGTCTTGGCGCGGCGCGTCTTCAAGGCGGGGATCAGGAAGCCTTCAAACTTGACGCCGTTCTGGAAGTCAATCGTCGAAACTTCGGGTTCGAGTTCCAACTGGATGTGGTCTTCGTCAATGATCGTCGGCTTGAAGTTCAGACGCACGCCGTACTCTTTGAAGACTATCGTGACGTTGGTGCGCGCGCCGTCCGACTGGATGACCGGAATCGGAAACTCGCCGCCCGCCAGAAAACTGGCCTGCTGGCCGCTCATCGCGATCACGTTCGGTTCGGCCAGAGAGCGAATCGCGCCCGATGTTTGCAGCGCGCGGATCGCCGCCGACGAGCCGACGCCCGTGTTCGAGATGAAGAGGTTCGCCGTCTCGAACAGCGAGGCGAGACTGTTCGTCGCCGAGACGCTCGTGCCGTTGTTCGAAGAAGCCCACGACGAACCCAGCTCGCGCAGCTTCGTGCGGCTGACTTCCGCCACGCGCACGGACAACTGCACCTGCGCCATGTTCTTGACGGGCGAGGCGAGCATGTTCACGGTCTGGAATCCGGCAGCCTTCACCACCGCCTCGACCTGCGCGGAGGTCTGCGGCTGCGCGACGCTGCCCGAAATAACGACCGACCCGTTGGCCTGACTCAGGCGAATGTCGTCCTTCGGAAAGAGCGCGCGAATCTGCGAATCAATGAGCGAGAGATTGACGCGCACGAACACGTCGAAAACGACGAACTTGCCCGAGTCCTTTTCCCACGCGATGAAGTTGACCTGCCCGAACGCCTTGCCGTTGACGAGCACCTGATCCGGCGCGACCAGCACGGCCTCGGCCACCTCCGGGTTCGACACCGAGAAGCGTCCGATCTTGCGGTCGAAGTTGATCACGCGCGACTGGCCGACCAGCACGTTGATCGGCACGGACTCTTTCTGCGCGGTCGCAAACGACGCGCTCACGTTGGTCTCCTGCGCCTGCGCCGCGCCGGTGACGCCGAACATCAGCGAGGCGCACAGCATCGCGATGAAAAAGGGGATAAGACGACGGGTCTGCATGATTGGACTCCTTTGAAATGTAAGCAGTGAGCTGTAAGCAGTGAGCAGTGGGTTGCGTTGCGGCGCGCGGTGAGCAGCAGGCTTCGCGCCGCTGCTCACTGCTCACCGCTTACTGCTTACTGTGGGAAATCTACGTTTCGTTTCTTCGCGCCTTCGATCACTTCGACCGAGGAGCGCGGCGGGGCAGGAGCAGTAGTAGCGGCAGCCGGGGGATTGGCCGCCTGCGGCGCGGGGGCGCGATTGCTGCTGCTCCTGCCGCCGTCTGTGGCGCGCGGGGAGCGGCGGAAGACGGGCGCGCTCTGCTGCGTCTGCGGCGGCTGCTCGCTCTTGAGCGAACCGGCTTCGGGCACGGGCTGGGCGCGTTCGCCGCCGAGGAGGATGCGCTTGTCCACGCCGAGCGTCTGCTCGTCGTCCTGATCCACGGAGTTGCGCATGACGAGTTGGAGCTTGCCCTCGCTCGACGCGAGCGCGAGTTTCTCCGCCTGTTCGGGCGTGACTTGCAGCGTCACGGCCTTGACGCTCTCCGGCTCGCGGTCGTTCTTCGGGCGGTCTATGTTCTGCCCGTTGGCGAGCACCTTGATGTTCTGCAAGACGATCTTCGAGATCGGGTTCTGCTGGCCGTTGTTCTCGACCGGGTTGATCACGACCACCACATCGACGAGCGCGCCCGGCATGACGAAGCCGGAGATGCCCACCACGTCGTCAACTTTCACGGTCATCGCGCGGTAGCCTTCGGGGATGACGGCGGACAGGCCGCCCGCTGAGCCTTCGGGCGCGAGCTTGTAATCCGTGACGGGTTCGCGCGCCGCGATCTGCACGACGGCCACGCGCCCGATGAGTTTGTCGGCTGACTGGAACGTCCCGTCAGGCACGGCGTTGCTTGGAAACTGCACGCTCTGGAGTTGCTCCGCGATGATCTTCTCGCCCGGCTGGATGTCCACCTTGGCGACGACGACCGAGTTGAGGTTCTTCGCATAGGCTTGCGTGCCCGACAGGTAGCGGCTCACCGAGAAGGCCGCGACCAGACCGAACACCACCGCGCCGCACATCACAAAGACAAGACGTTTATTCCGCATGGTTTCATTCTCCGTTCGAGATCAAGTTGCCGCGCGCGTGGCCGAAGCCTTTCAAGCATCGGCGCGCGGCGCGTGCGTTTCAGTTATCAAGCGCGAAAGAGCGCGAGCGAGATCAAACTCCCGAGCGTGATCGCAACGCCGTAAGGGATCGTGTAGCGACGCTCCGCCGGGACTGAGAAGCGCGGCATCTCCCAGCCGGGCAAAAACCCGACGAAGATTTGCACGACGCGCCAGAGGGTTTCGCGCACCGTGCCCGCGCGGAACATCGTCACGACGGCGAGCGCGCCGCCCACGAGCACGACGACGAGAAACGTCGGCACGACGAGCGACACGCCGACGACTGAACCGATCCCTGCGAACAATTTCACGTCGCCCGCGCCCATCGCACCGAAGATGTGCAGCATGAACATCAGCCCGAACGCGAGCGCGCAGCCGCCGAGACTCGCGAGCGCGCCGTTCGCCCCGTTGATGATGGTGTTGATGGAGAGACCGGCGACGAGAGTGGCGAGCACGAACGCGTTGGGGATGCGGCGATAGCGCGCGTCGTAATAGGTGATGACGACCGCGAGCGGGATGAGAAGTGCGCCGCTGACAATAGTAAGAGTGCCTGACATAACGGTTTATAAAAACTGTTCGGAAGTGAGTTTGCCGCGGCCTGTCGTGGTAGCTTTCAGGCCGCCCGGTTCGGATGTCGAAGCCGGAATTTCAAAATTGAGAGTGCAAGTGCGCGGGTTCGGATGCTGCCTGATTGACGTTGAAAAATGGTTGGCGCGCTCCGGCTCTTTCGTGCGGGAAACGGCGAGAGCGCGCCAGCCTGAGTGAAGCCCCGTGTTCAGTTGGTGGAAGCGATGCTGGTCGCCAGATTGT
>DASPJG010000504.1:0-3784 GCA_035628755.1 Pyrinomonadaceae bacterium | reverse complement strand
CAGATCGCCAGCGGCTTCGTGAAACGCCTGCAACCGTTTCGCGCCTTCGCGCCGCCGCAAATCAAATAATCTCCGGGGCTGACAACAAGAAGAGGCCGCGACACGCTGAGTGTGTCGCGGCCTCCTCTTGCTTCCCGGCTCGCCGTATCCCCTCTACCCCTGCTTCGCTTCCGACTCTTTCTTCTTCGGTCTGAGGTTTGCAGGCAACACGCGCTTGCGCAGGCGGATCGTCTCCGGCGTCACTTCGACGAGTTCGTCGTCGGCGATGAACTCCAACGCCTGTTCGAGCGAGAGTTCCTTGACGGGCACGAGGCGCATCGCTTCGTCCGCGCTCGCGGCGCGCATGTTCGTCAGCTTCTTCTCCTTGATGACGTTCACGTCCAGATCGACGGCGCGCGCGTTCTCGCCCACTATCATGCCCTCGTAAACTTTTACGCCGGGGCGCACGAACATCGTCCCGCGCTCCTGCAAATTGAAGAGTGCGAAGGTGGTCGTCTCGCCCATCCGGTCGGAGACGAGCGAGCCGGTCGCCCGCCCGCGCATCGTGCCCTGCCACTCTCCCCAGCGCAGAAACAAGGTGTTGAGCAAGCCCGTGCCCTTCGTCTCCGTCAGAAACTCGTTGCGAAAACCGATCATCCCGCGCGAGGGCGTCTCGAATTCCAGACGCACGCGCCCCGTGCCGTGATTGATCATTTTCGTCATCTGCCCCTTGCGCCGTCCCATCGCTTCCGTCACGACGCCGATAAACTCCTCCGGGCAATCCACCACGACGAGTTCAATCGGCTCGAACGTCTTCCCGTCGCGCTGCTGCGTAATGACCTGCGGCTTCGACACCTGTAGCTCGTAGTTTTCGCGGCGCATCATCTCGATCAAGATCGCCAGTTGCAGTTCGCCGCGCCCCGAAACTTTGAATTGATCCGGCGTCTCCGTCTCTTCCACGCGGATCGCAACGTTGCTCAGAAGTTCGCGGTTGAGCCGCTCGCGCAATTGTCTCGACGTGACGTACTTTCCTTCGCGCCCCGCGAACGGCGAGTTGTTGACGCTGAAGATCATCGAGATGGTCGGCTCGTCCACCGCGATCACCGGCAACGCTTTCGGATTGTCCGCGCTCGAAATCGTCTCACCGATCTCGATGCCTTCCATGCCCGCCAGCGCGACGATGTCGCCGACGCCCGCGCGCTCGACCGGCTCGCGCTTCAACCCCTCGAAAGCGTAGAGCTTCGACACGCGCGTCTTCTGGATCGCGCCATCGCGCTTGATGATGGCGACCGTCTCGTTCTGCGCGATCTCGCCGGAGAAGATGCGCCCGATGGCGAGCCGCCCGACGTACTCGTTGTAATCCAGATTTGCGACGAGCAGTTGCAGCGCGTCGTTGCGCAAAGCGCGGGGCGCGGGGATCGTCTCGACGATCTGATCAAAGAGAGGACGCAGATCGCTCGATTCGTCCGTCAACTGTTTTTTCGCTACGCCATCGCGCGACACGGCATACAGGATCGGAAACTCGATCTGCGCGTCCGTCGCATCGAGGTCGAGAAACAGTTCATAGATTTCGTCCACCACTTCCGCCGGTCGCGCGTCCTGCCGGTCAATCTTGTTGACGACGGCGATGACCGGCAGGCGCAACTCCAAAGCCTTGCGCAAGACGAAGCGCGTCTGCGGCAGACAACCTTCAGCTGCGTCCACGAGCAGCATCACGCCGTCCACCATCTTCAACACGCGTTCGACCTCGCCGCCGAAGTCGGCGTGCCCCGGCGTGTCGAGAATGTTGATCTTCACGTCGCCGTAACGCACGGCAGTGTTCTTCGCCATGATGGTGATGCCGCGCTCGCGCTCCAAGTCCATCGAGTCCATCACGCGTTCAATAATGTGTTCGTTCTCGCGATAAGTCCCGGCCTGCTTGAGCATCGCGTCAACAAGCGTCGTCTTGCCATGATCGACGTGCGCGATGATGGCGATGTTGCGTATATCTTTTCTTTCTTCTGTCATAAGTCCCCTATAGATCAAAACGGCGTTTTTCCGTGCGCTACATCAAACCGCATATCATAACACGCGCCGCCCGATTATCCTTGCGCGCAGGACTTCCGCACGGTAATGCGATCCGGCGGATGATTAAAGCTGTGAATCGTGAGGTGATGGGGCGGGCGGCGAGGGCTGGTTTTTAAGACTCGAACGCGCCCGTCTGGCGCAACGCTTCATAGAGCACGATGGCGACGGAGGTGGCTAAATTGAGGCTGCGTACACGGGGGTTGAGCATCGGGATCGTGACGCAGTTCGAGGCGTTGGCGCGCAGCAATTCTTCAGGCAAACCGCGCGTTTCCCGGCCAAAAATCAAACAATCGCCGTTTATGTAACGCCAGTCCGTATAAGCCCGGCTGGCTTTCGTCGTGAGGTAAACGAAGCGCGATGCGGGGAGCGCGACGCGGAGCGCGTCGAGGTCTCGATGCCTTGAAAGCTGCACTTCAGGCCAGTAGTCCAGCCCCGCGCGCCGCACCGCGCGGTCGTCCAAACGAAACCCGGCCACGCCGACGATGTGCAGGGGCGTTCGCGTCGCCGCGCATAAGCGCGCGATGTTGCCGGTGTTCGGTGGTATCTCCGGTTCGACGAGCGCGACGTTAATCATAGAGTCGTCTCCGCTGCTCGCTGACAGCGATCAACTGTTCAATTCACGCGCGGCGAGGTGATCCGATGACGCGCAACTAACCGCGGACGAATGATGGATGACAGGCGACAAAAGAATTAGGACGGCGTGCTGTAGCAGCGTTCGCCGTCCCTTTAAATAGTCTCAGTTCGAGACCGAATATTTTGTGTGCGCTGGTGAAGGTTGTTGAGTTACTCGGTTTGAACTGACTACTACCGCTTCTTCGAGCCGCCCTTGGAACCGCCCTTCGAACCGCCCTTGGAGCCGCCCTTCGAGCCGCCCTTGGAACCGCCTTTGGAACCGCCTTTGGAACCACCAGCTTTCTTAGTTGCCATAAGTCTTCGTTGCTCCTTTTTCTCTTGGTTGTTTGTGACCACAAGATAGTGTGTCAATTTTCATCTTGTGGCCTAGACTAAACAGCGCACAACATGTTGGACTTATAAACATAAAGCGATCACTTGTCAATAACTTAATTCTTAATCACCGCTTTTTTTCGCGCGCGATAAATCAAGCGCATGCGTGTGATGATGGATAGCAGACGCGAAGAGTGCGCGTTGACGATCATCGACGCGCACTCTTCGGAGTTTAAAATGTGATTAGCGGTAGAGCGGAGTGAAGACCCAGCGGTCGTGCCGTTCGATGCCGTAGTAAGTGATCACCGAGGGACAGCGGCTGCGGCTGGCGACGCCGATGAAGGGCGTCGCGGTCTCGTTCGGCGAGGTGTCCAGATCACAACGCGCGTCCGCATCCTCTTGCTCGTCGTCCTTGTCGTTGTCGAGACCGAGGATCACGCCGCCCGCGGTTCCGCCCAACGGCTCGAAAGCTTTATAGCGCGCGCTCGTAACGGGCGGGATGCCGCCGTTGTACTTCAACACGCTTTGTTTGAAGTCGAGGAAGGCGCGGTCGTCGGGGCGAATGAGTTTCCATTCGCCGTCGTTGTTGAGCGGGTCGCGCGCCGCAGCCTTGCGCAGAATCTGAATTTTCTTGAATGCACCGGGGCGCGGTTCGACGCCTTCGAGCAACTCCTTCATGCTCCTCGGCGGAACGCCCTTCGCAAATTGGTAGAGGGCGATGGCTTCGGCGACCTCCTCTCCGCGCGCGATGGCTTCGAGTTCGAGGTTGCGCATGGACTGCTGGCGCAGTCGC
>DASPJG010000503.1:0-6451 GCA_035628755.1 Pyrinomonadaceae bacterium | reverse complement strand
GAGTCGGTCACGGCGCTCAAGGAGCGGTTCCGCGGCGAGGGCGACCGGCTCGGCGTGCACATCTACGCCCAGCGCGAAGACCTCTTCAACGCGATGCACAGAATCTAAGCGTGAAGCGTGAATCGTAAATCGTGAATAGATAAAAATCGTCTTTCACTGTTTACGATTTACGCTTTACGATTTATGGCTATGTCTGAACCGGAAATCGCACGTCGGTGTTTGAGTTGCGGCGCGTCCGTGCGCGGGCGGGCGAGTTTTTGCCCGCAGTGTGGCAGCCGGATGGACGGGGCAGCCGACGAGAGCCATGCTGACGCTCCGGCGGCGCGGCAGCAGGCGCAGGATGAGCCGCGACCGCCGCAGCGCGCCAGCAGCCCGCTCGTCGAGGAAGCGGCGCGCGTGGCGGCCACGCTGAACGACAAGCTGCCCGCGCTGACAGAGGAGACGCACGCCTCCGGCAATCACAAGGCCGCGCCGGAACGAGAACCCAAAACCACCGGGGGGCGCGAAGAAGAAGATGACGCGGCCTCCGGGGCGCACGCTTCGCAGTCGTTCGGGCGCGAAGGAAGCGTCGCCGGGACGGGCGCGACGGCTGAGACGCAGGCCGGAGCGCGCGGGCGGATCGGTCGGCGCGCCGCGACGGTCGGCGCGAGCGTCGGAGAAAACTTGCGACCCCGCGTGGAGAAGTTGCGCGAGGCTTCGACGGTCGTGTTGGACGAGGCTTCGGACGATCCGGGCTTGCGCTTCCTGATCGTCGCCGCCGTGCTCTTTATCCTCTTCCTCTTCATTTTTCTCTTCAGCTACATCCTCGGTTAAACCGGCAGCCATTTTTCTATGGAATATTCACAGGCGGAAATCTTGCAGACCGTGCGGATGACCGAGATGGAGCACCTCGACGTGCGCACCGTCACGCTCGGCCTCTCTCTGCGCGACTGCGCGGGCGATTCCATCGAACGCACGGCGGAGCGCGTGCGCTCCAAGATCGAACGCACGGCAGAGAGGCTCGTCCAGACCGTGGACGAGATCAGCGGCGAACTCGGCATCAGCGTCGCCAATAAAAGAATCTCGATCACGCCCGCCTCGCACGTCGCCTCGGGCGCGCAGAGCGTCGCGGATTGTTTGAAGCTCGCGCGCGCGATTGATGCGGGAGCCACGCGCGTCGGCGTGGATTTCCTCGGCGGCTATTCCGCGCTCGTGCAAAAGGGTTGGACGAACGTCGAGGACTTGTTCCTCGCATCCATCCCGGAAGCGTTGGCGACGACCAAGCGGCTCTGCTCGTCGGTCAACGTGGCGACGACGCGCGCCGGAATCAACATGGACGCCGTTGCCCGCGTCGGGCGTCTGATCAAAGAGGCGGCGGAACTGACGCGCGACGAGGGCGGGCTGGCTTGCGCCAAGTTCGTCTGCTTCGCCAACGCGGTTGAGGACAATCCGTTCATGGCGGGCGCGTTTCACGGCATCGGGGAAGGCGAGGCCGTCATCAACGTCGGCGTCTCCGGGCCGGGCGTCGTCAATCACGCCGTCCGGCATGCGCCGCGCGACATGCCGCTGCACGAACTCGCCGAACTGATCAAAAAGCTCTCCTTCAAACTCGCGCGCGCAGGGGAACTCGTCGGGCGCGAGGCCGCGCGCCGCCTCGGCCTGCGCTTCGGCATCATCGATCTGTCGCTCGCGCCGACGCCGCTGCGCGGCGATTCGGTGGCGGAGATCATCGAGGCCTTCGGGTTTGAGCGTGCGGGCGCGCCGGGGACGACCGCCGCGCTCGCGCTTCTGACCGACGCGGTGAAGAAGGGCGGCGTGATGGCTTCGAGCGCGGTGGGCGGCATGAGCGGCGCGTTCATTCCCGTCTCGGAAGACGCGGCGATGATCGACGCGGCGCGCGTCGGCGCGCTGACGCTGGAGAAATTGGAGGCTTGGACGAGCGTCTGCTCGGTCGGCCTCGACATGATCGCCGTGCCCGGCGCGACCTCCGCCGAGACCATCGCCGCCATCATCGCCGACGAGATGGCAATCGGCGTGACCAATTCGAAGACGACCGCCGTGCGCATCATTCCCGCGCCCGGCAAGGTGGTCGGCGACATGGTGGAGTTCGGCGGGCTGCTCGGCACCGCGCCCGTCATGGCCGTCAACAGTTTCAACTGCGCCGACTTCATACGTCGCGGCGGCCACATCCCCGCGCCGATCCATTCGCTGAGAAATTAGTAAGGAGAGTTTAACCTCGTGGCCTTGTTGTTTTCGTCGGGAGTTCGCTGCATGTGTCTGCGGAGTGTGGCGCGGGCGTTTGCGCTGTTGCTTGTCGCGTGGCACTTGTCGCCGGGTGCGGCGTCCGTCTACGCGCAGGAAGCCCCGGCGGGGCAGATGCGGCTGGGCAAGATCGAGGTATCCGGGTTGCAGCGCGTGACAGAGGCGCAGGTAGTCGAGACAAGCGGTTTGGAGATCGGGCAGCAGGTGGACGTGGCCGCGCTCGACGCCGCCGCCGAACGCCTGCTCGGCACGGGACTCTTCACCAGACTGGGTTATCGCTATCGCACGAACGGCGTGGAGGCGACGGTCACGTTCGAGGTCGAAGAGTCGAAGGCGGAGCGCAGCCTGCCGGTCGTTTTCGATAACTTCGTCTGGTTCACAGACGAGGAACTCGTGCGCGCCGTGCGCAGCGAAATGCCTGCGTTCGACGGGAAAGCGCCCGAGTCGAGCGGCGCGGTGGCGAGCATCACGCGCGCTTTGGAGCGACAGCTTCGCGCGCGAAAAATCGCGGGGCGGGTGGACTACATGCCCTCCGCCGACATGGCGGGCGGCAACGCGAAACACATTTTCAGCGTGAAGGGCGTGAGCGTGCCGATCTGCGCGTTGCAGTTTCCGGGCGCGTTGGCGGTTACGGAAAAAGAGCTGTTTGACAACTCGACGCCGCTGCTCAAGGCCGACTACTCGCAGGAACTTGTCGAGGGGTTTGCAGAGGCCACGCTGAAGCCGCTCTACTGGCAGCGCGGACACCTGCGCGCGGCCTTCGGACGCCCCGGCGCAACCATCGCCGCGGACGCGGACAATTGCACGGGCGGCGCGAGCGTGCGCGTGCCCGTCGAAGAGGGGCTGGCTTATTCCTGGGAGCGGGCTGTGTGGGCAGGCAACGCCGCGCTGAGTGCGGCGGAACTCGACGCCGCGCTCGGAATGAAGACCGGAGAGATCGCCGACGGCCTGAAGATCAATAACGCGCTCAGGGAGGTGCGCGAGGCTTACGGGCGCAAGGGTTATATTTTTCTGAGCCTCAAGCCCAAGCAGGAATTTGCGGACGAGACACGGCGCGTTACCTACGAATTCAACCTCAGGGAAGGGGCGCAGTTTCGCATGGGCGCGCTCACGATAAACGGCCTCGCTCCGGCTGACGCTAAGCGGCTCAAAGAGAAATGGACATTGCCAACGGGCGACGTGTACGACGCGTCTTACATAGACGAATTCTTGAAAAAGAACCTGATGACCGTCAGCCGCCCGGGCACGATGCAGCAAATCGAAACGTCTGTGAAGCCCGACCGCCAGAAATTGATTGTTGACGTGACGCTCGATTTCAAATGAGTCGTGGCGTGATGCGAGTTGAAGATCAGAGAGAAAGCTTCGGGGTGAAATCGTGAAAAGATTATTCGGTAGCGTTGTCGTCAATCTCTTGCTGCTCGGCGCGGTGTGCTTCGCACAACAGCCGGAAGTTGCGGCCAAGAATAAATCGGAGGCGGCGGCCATTAAGGCGGAGGCCGAAAACAGCAGTCGCGCATTCATCAACGGTGATATGGATAAGATGTTGGATTTGACTTACCCAAAACTCATCGAACTGGGCGGCGGGCGCGAAAAGGTGATGGCCGCGCTGGAAAGTGAGTTGAAAGAGATGCGCGAACTGGGGATGAAGATCATCGCGCATACGGTGGGCGAGCCGGAGCCGAGCGTGCGCGTGGGAGCAAAGCTGGTGGCGATTGTCCCCACCGCGTTGAAGACGGAATTGGACGGGTCTGTTATCGAGCAGAAGTCCTTCTGGCTCGCCGTCTCGACGGACGAGGGGAAGAGTTGGAGATTTCTCGACGGCTCGTCGCTCAATACCGACACCCTCAAGTTGTTGCTGCCGGAGGCGGTGGATAAAATCAAACTGCCCAGAGTGGTGCAGCCCGTGACGGAACGAAAACCTGCGAACTGAAAACGCGCGGTTCGGCGAATCTGGCTGACGGAAAAACGGTTGAGCGGGAGAAGAATATGGACGCACTCGGCATGGTGGAATGTATGGGACTCGTCGCGATGATCGAAGCGGCGGACGCGATGGTGAAGGCGGCGGACGTCGAACTCGTCGGTTACGAGAAGATTGACGCGGGGCTGGTGACGGCGATTGTGCGCGGCGAGGTGGGGGCGGTGCGCGCTGCGGTGGACGCGGGCGCGGCTGCGGGCGCGCGCGTCGGCAAGGTCGTCGCCACGCACATCATCCCGCGCCCGCACGCCGAAGTAGACGAAGGCATCCCCGTGCTTCGCACCGGTGAGACGACGCGCAAGAAGATCAGCGGGTCGGTGAGATGAAGAAGCGACGAGGGATGAAAGGACGCGTTCAAGAGATTGAACGCTTCGCTTGATTCATCCCTCTCTACTTTTCTTTATCCGGTTCGGGAATGAAGCGGTAGCCGACGCCGCGCACGGTCAGGAGATGGCGGGGCTTGGCCGGTTCGGCCTCGATGTACTTGCGCAGGCGCACGATAAAGTTATCAATGGCGCGCGTGTCCGTGTCTTCGTGCAGGTTCCACACCTCTTCGAGCATTGATTTGCGCGAGACGGCGCGCCCGGCGTGCCGGATGAGATGACGCAGCAGGTCGGCCTCCATCAGGGTCAGGTGCACCGTGCGATCCCGCACGCGCAACTCCAACGCGCCGAAGTCAATCGTCTTCCCGTCAAATTCAAATTGTTCTTCCGCCGCGCGCCGCGTGGCCGCGCCCGTCGCTTCAACGTCCACCGCGTTCGTCCGGTCGCCTTCGTGCGCGCGCGTGTGCGCTTGCTCCCGATCTTGATGCAACCACTGGCGACGGCGGAGCAAACCGCTGAGGCGCGCGAGCAGAATGGCGAGTTCGAAGGGCTTGGGGAGGTAGTCGTCCGCCCCGGCCTCGAAGCCGTTGAGCACGTCTTCGGGTCGGCCACGCGCCGTCAGCATGAGGATGGGAACGAATTGCCCGGCCTGCCGGAGTTCGGAGGCGACGGTGAAGCCGTTGATGCCGGGCAGCATCACGTCGAGGATAACGGCATCGAAACGCGGCGCGGCGTCGGCAGTCAATTTCGCCAGCGCGGTCTCGCCGTCGCCGACCGTCTCGACGCGGTAATCTTCGGCTTCGAGGTTGAAACGCAGGCCATCGGCCAGATGCTTTTCGTCTTCGACGATCAGGACGCTCGCTTTCATTCTCCCTCCGCGCGCGGCAAGAGCACCGTAAAAGTGCTGCCGCGCCCCTCGCCTTCGCTCTCGGCGTAGACGCGCCCGCCGTGTTTCTTGACCAGAGACTGCACGATGAACAACCCTAAGCCCGTGCCCTTGAAGCGTGCCATGAAGCGACCCGGCACGCGGTAGAAGCGGCGGAAGATGCGCTTGAGCTGCGCCTGTGGGATGCCGATGCCCTGATCGCGCACGCGCACCGCCACACGCCGCGCGTCAATCGTCATCAACTGCACCGAGACGCGCACCTCGTCGGGCGAATACTTGACGGCGTTGTCGAGCAGGTTGGAGACGACGGCGCGCAGTTCTTCGGAATCGCCCCGGACGAGCGGGCGTTCGCCGTTCCTGAATTTCTCGGCGTAGCTGAACGCGCCCTCGGAGAGTTGCGGGTAGCGCGTGCGTGCGAGTTCGAGCGAGTCGCGCACGATTGCGCCGAGGTCAATGATGGGCGCGCTCTTGCGCTTGAACCGCCCGCCGCCGCCGCTCTGCCCGGCGCGCAGCACCTGTTCGACGGTGTGGAGCAGACGGTCGCTGTCGGCGAGCATGACGGAATAAAATTCGCGCCGCTGTCGTTCATCCACGTCGCGCGTCTGCAAAGTTTCCAGATAGAGGCGGATCGAGGTGATGGGCGTTTTGAGTTCGTGTGTGACGGCGTTGATGAAAGCGTCGTGCTGTTCGTTGCGGCGGATTTCGCGGACGAGAAACGTGGTGTTCAAGACGAGACCGGCGATGATCACGCTGAAGAAGATGATGCCGAGGACGAGCATCGCCACTTCGCGCCAGTTCAACAAAACCCAGCCGACGTTCAGCGCGACGGCGAGCGCGACCAGACACGAGCCGAGCGTGATGAAGAAGGTGGTGGATTTACGACGGCGACCGGAGAGGCGCATGCGTGCATTGTAAGGAAGCGCGACGGTCAGGGGAAGCAGGGAAGAAAGAGAAAGGGGTAAGGGCACGAAGACGAAAGTCTGTTCCCCTACCCCTCTCAGCTTTAACTTTTCGCCGTGGGTCGCG
>DASPJG010000502.1:0-2548 GCA_035628755.1 Pyrinomonadaceae bacterium | reverse complement strand
GAACGGCGACGGTTGACGGGGAAGGCGAGAGCCGTCACCTGCGCGCCCGCCGCCCGTCGCGGTTCTCGGTTTGGGGTTTTCACTTGTCACCCGCCGGGGTTCACTTGTCACGGCTCATATGCGTCCCATCGTCTTAGAGCGGAACGAGGTCGAGCGGCTGCGCGAGCGCGTGGGGCGGCTCTTAGCCGTGCTCTCGGAGGTGATGGGCGAGGCGCAGGATCGCGCGACGCCGGGCGCGTGGATGCCGCCGGCCGACGTGTGCGAGACGGCCCGCGAGGTGGTCGTGCGCGTCGAATTGCCGGGCGTGACGGCCGGCGATGTCGAGGTGGTGTTGACGGGCAACGCGCTGCGCGTGACGGGGGCGAAAAAGAGTCGCGCACCGCGCGGTCGCGTGACGCATCTATGTTCGGAGAGGGCCTACGGCAAGTTCTGCCGCACCGTCCCGCTGCGCCGGCCCGTGCGCACGCGCGGCGCGCACGCGACGCTCAAGGACGGGCTGCTCACCGTCACGCTGCCGAAACTCGACGAGCGACGCGGCGCGGAGTTCAGGATAGAGGTCAGAGACGTGGCGGGTGACAAGTGACAGGAAAAGACAGCTTCTTATTTCTTCCCCGTCACCCGTCACGGTTCACCTGTCACGGGAGTTTACATGCCGACGATTGAAGACATAGCCGAGGGGTTGGAGTCGCAGGCCGCGGGCGGCGACGAGCAGCAGTTGCAGGTGCCGGAGACGTTGCCCGTGCTGCCGCTGCGCGACATCGTGATCTACCCGTTCATGATCGTGCCGCTGTTCGTCTCGCGCGAGAAGTCGATCCGCGCCGTGGACGAGGCGCTCGGCGAGAACCGGATGATCCTGCTCGTCTCGCAAAAAGATTTAGACAAAGAAGAGCCGGGCGCTGAAGACCTCTATCAGGTGGGCACGGCCGCCGTCATCATGCGGATGCTCAAGCTCCCGGACGGGCGCACGCGCATCCTCGTGCAGGGGCTGACGCGCGCCCGCACCGAGTCGATTGAGGACGCGGGCGGCTTCCTGCGCGCGCGCGTCACGGCTTTGCAGGAGGCGCAGGCCGCGCCGGAGCGTTCGCTCGAAGTCGAGGCGCTTGTTCGGAACGTGCGCGCGTCGATGGAGAAGGCCGCGAACCTGGGGAAGAACATCTCGCCCGAAGTGATGGCCATCGTCGCCAACTTGGACGAGGCGGGGCGGCTGGCCGATCTCGCGGCGTCGAACCTTGAGTTGAAGGTCGAGGACGCGCAGTCCGTTCTCGACATCGGGGACACGACGGCGCGGCTGCGGCGCGTCAACGAACTCCTCAACAAAGAGATCGAGGTGCTGACCGTCCAGCAGGAGATCAACACGCAGGCGCGCGCCGACATCGACCGCTCGCAGCGCGAGTTTTATCTGCGCCAGCAGTTGAAGGCGATTCAGGGCGAACTCGGGGAAGGGAACGAGTTGGCCGAAGAGGTCGCGCAGTTCCGCGAGAAGATCGAGGCGGCGCGGATGCCGAAGGCGGCCGAGGACGAGGCGCTGCGGCAGCTCAAAAAACTCGAACGCATGCACCCGGACGCGGCCGAGACGGCCACCTTGCGCAACTGGTTGGAGATCATGACCGACCTGCCGTGGTCGAAGTTTTCGACGGATAATCTCGATCTCAAGAAGGCCGAGCAGATTTTAGACGAGGATCACTACGGGCTGGAAAAAGTTAAGGAGCGGATCATCGAGGCGCTGGCGGTGCGTAAGCTCAAGGAGAAGCCGAAGGGCTCGATCCTCTGCCTCGTCGGCCCGCCGGGCGTCGGCAAGACGAGCTTGGGGCGTTCAATCGCGCGCGCACTCGATCGCAAGTTCGTACGCCTCAGCCTCGGCGGTTTGCACGACGAGGCGGAGATTCGCGGCCACCGCCGCACCTACGTCGGCGCGATGCCGGGCCGCGTGATTCAGGCCTTGCAGCAGGCGGGCACGAACAACCCGCTCATCATGCTCGACGAGATCGACAAGGTCGGCGCGGATTTTCGCGGCGATCCGTCGTCGGCTTTGCTGGAAGTGCTCGACCCGGAGCAGAACAACAGCTTCCGCGACAACTACCTCGGCGTCACCTTCGATCTCTCGAACGTGATGTTCATGACGACGGCCAACGTGCTCGACACGATCCAGCCCGCGCTCAGGGATCGCATGGAAGTGATCCGGCTCGCCGGCTACACAGAGGAAGAGAAGTTAGAGATCGCGCGCCGGCATCTGATCCCGAAGCAGCTCGAAGAGAACGGCGTCTCGGCCAAGCACGTCCGCATCTCGAAGGGCGCGCTGACGCTGATCATCATGCGCTACACGCAGGAGGCCGGCCTGCGCCAGTTGGAGCGCGAGATCGGGGCCGTCTGCCGCAAGATCGCGCGGCGCATCGCCGAGGGCCAGACCGACGTCGTCCACGTCGCGCCGAAGAACCTGCACGAGTTCCTCGGCGTGCCGAAGGTGTCGCCCGACGAGGTCTTGAAGAAGGATCAGATCGGCGTGGCGACGGGCCTCGCGTGGACGGCCGTCGGGGGCGACGTGCTCTTC
>DASPJG010000501.1:0-3914 GCA_035628755.1 Pyrinomonadaceae bacterium | reverse complement strand
AGACACGGCGGCGGAGATCATGTCTATAATCGGGCGGCTAAATTTTTCAGATGAACACGAGGGACGAGAGGAAGAGAAGGCTAATGGCTAAACAGGACGCGGATGCAAAAGCCCTGAAGGTCGCACGCACCTTGAAGAATGCCGAGAACTGGAAACACCTCGCGCGCTGGCACGGCGACGGCTACTACGAACTGCAAACCGAGGACACGGGCGACACACCCGTCCGCCTCTTCTTGACGAAGCAACTTCTGGACGACGCCGAAGATATTCTCTATCGCCAGATCGTTAACGCGACGCGCTTCCCCGGCGTGCGCATGGTCGTCATCACGCCCGACACGCACTATGGCTACGGCGTGCCCGTCGGCTGCGTGCTCATCACAGACGCCGACGCGGGCGCGGTCGCGATGGGGCCGGTCGGCTACGATATTGGGTGCTTCACGGCTGACACACGCATCCCTCTGACCGATGGCCGCTCTTACCCGATTGGCGAACTGGCGGCGCGCGACGAGGAAATTTTCGTCTACGCAATCTCTAAAGAACAGAAGATCGTGGTCGCCAGAGCAACAGCTCGGAAGACACGGACGAACGCCGCGCTCGTTAAGGTCACGCTCGACAACGGCAGGGAAATTTTCTGCACGCCCGACCACGAGTTCATGCTGCGCGATGGAACTTACCGGCAGGCGCAAGAGTTGACTGCGAAAACTTCTCTGATGCCGTTTTATTCTCGTAAAGATAAAGACGGCTACACGGTTGTCAGGCATCCGGCCACAGGCAGAGAGCAGCGGGTTCACTGGATCATGGCAAGGGGCGGCCTGCTCGGCGAGATTCCGGCCTACGAAGGGCAGAGAACAATTATTCATCATCAGAATTTCCGCCCTTCTGACAACCGGCCTGAGAACCTTGTTTTCATGGGTGATAGAGATCACATGAGCTATCACAAATCCATCGTCGAACGAAATACACACTTTCGCTCGGAGGCTTTTGAGTCCAAACGCAAAGAGGCTTTATCAGCTAAGGCCAGAACTGCGGCGGGTCATGCTTACTTCGCGGAGCGCGGCACAAATAACCTTCTGGCTTACATGGCGAATCAGGCGGAGCACTTCAAGAAGTCTGTGGCCGGAAATGGAGAGCGAGGCAAGAAGTATTTGGAGGCTTATAACGTTAGTCCCGAAGGCCGTAAAAAGTCTTCCGAAGTCGCACACCGGCAGCACGTCTGCGAGACATGCGGAGCAGTGGTGGTCGGCGGTTTCGGTCTTCATAACCACCGCCGTCGGCAACATGGTTACAACCACAAGGTCGTTTCGGTTGAACGGCTGGATAAAACGGCTGATGTGTACTGCCTGACCGTGCCTGAATATGGAAACTTCGCGCTCGACGCGGGAGTGTTCGTGCATAACTGCGGGATGATGTCGGCGCGTTCGGAGGTGGAGGCGGGGGAGGCGACGCCGGAGAAGCGTCTGGAGTTTAATCGCGCGGTGATGGAGCGCGTGGACATGGGCGCGGGCGGCAAGAGCGTGCGGCTCGGCGAGTTGTCGAAGGGGGAGTTTAATAATCTGGTGCGCGGGGGCGCGGAGTATTACGTCGAGCAGTACGGGGCGACGTTTGATCGCAGCCGCGCGGAGCGGCATCGCATCCCGGTGGACGACGATTGGCAGATTCCGTGGGGCGGCAAGGGCAGGCCGGAGCGCGGGCTGAACCAGATGGGCAGCCTCGGCGGCGGCAACCATTTCATCGAACTGCAACGCTCCGAACAGACGGGCACGCTCTTCGTGCAGGTACACACGGGCAGCCGCGGCTTCGGGCATGGACTGGCGACCAACTATTTCGAGTTGGCGCGCGAGGAACGACCCGACGCGATCACGGACATTGACCTCGGTTACTTCACGCCCGACTCGCGCCATTACCGCGACTACCTGAACGCCGTCGCGGCGGGCGGCAACTACGCGATCTTGAACCGCCTGGTCATCTTCGAGCAGGTGGCCGACGCCTTCCGCCAAGTGTTCGGGCGAGAGCTTGAGTTGATTTATGAGATCAGCCACAACCTCGTGCAGCGGGAGTGGCATCCAGAGTTTGGCGAGGTGTGGGTGCATCGCAAGGGCGCGACGCGCGCCTTCCCCGCAGGGCATCCCGCGCTCGCGGGAACACACTGGGAAGAGACGGGGCATCCCGTCCTCATCCCCGGCTCGAACAAGGATTGGAGCTACATCCTGCAACCGCTGGCAGGTGCGGTGAACAGCGGCTACTCGGTCAACCACGGCGCGGGGCGTCGGCTCTCGCGCGGCGAGGCGACGCGCACGCTTTCGCAGCGCGCGATTGACGACGAGTACAAGGCGGCGGGCATTTTAGTCAACATCGACGGGCGCGTGCCGCTCGACGAGGCCGCGCCCGCCTACAAGTCTTCGCAGGCGGTGATCGAGGCCGTCGTCGGCGCGGGGCTGGCACGCGTCGAGCACCAACTCTGGCCGCTCGCCTCGCTCAAAGGCGCGGACGAACGCAAGGGCAAGCGACGCAAGCGGGGCAACAAAGGCGACGCGCAAAAGGGGCGGAAGACGAAGGCGCATTACTGAAAAGCCGTAAATCGTGAATCGTAAATCGTAAATAGATTAAGACAGGCTTTTTCTATTTACGATTTACGATTCACGATTTACGGCTTTTAACGGTTTACGGCCTTACTTGCAGCAGTTTCAGGATGGCGCGTTCTTCGGGGAGGTATTCGGGCTGCTGGCGTCCGATGCGGCGTTCGCGGCGGGGGCGAAACTCGTCGAGCGTGATGCCCTGACAGTAGCGTTCGATGACTGCCGGGTGGATGTAGCTCGAACGGCAGACGGCGGGAGTGTTGCCGAGATGCTCGGCCACGGCGCGGACGGCGTGCACGATGTTGCGCTTCGCCTGTTTGTCGTCTACGGGCTTGCCGAGTTCGGCGAGTTCGACGGCGCACAGGAGCGTGCCGCCCCACGTGCGAAAGTCTTTGGCGGAGAAGTCGGGCGCGGTCGCCGCCTTGATGTATTCGTTCACGTCGCGCGGCCTAATGGGAACAGGGCGTTTGTGCTCCTCGTCCCAGTACTGGAAGAGACGCTTGCCGCGCAGCGATTGGATGTCGCGCATGAGCGTCGCCAACTCTTCGTCAACGAGGATGCGCCGGTGTTTGATGTGGTGCTTGCCGACGAATGAGAAGATAAGGCGGCCACCGCGCTTGATCTCCAGATGACGGTTGCGCAGCGTCGTGATGCCGTAGGTGCGGTAACGCACGACGCTCTCCTCTGAGCCGACGCGGAAATAGAGGTCGTTGATGAGACGGACGACGGCGGCGAGCACGCGTTCGCGCGGCAGCCCTTCGAGCGCGATGTCTTCGTTGGTGCGGCGGCGCAAATTTTTGAGTTGTTCGCCGAAGCGTTCGATCTTCGCGTACTTGCGCCGCGCCTGTCTGGCGGCGAAGGCCGGGTGATAGATGCGCTGCACGCGACCCGAAGCGTCGAGGCCGATGGCCTGCAACTGGCCGCGCGCCGCAGGACAGATGCGCACCTCTTTCCACGCCGGGGGAATGACGAGCGACTTGACGCGTTCGAGCGTGGCCTCGTCCGTGAGCAGGTTGCCCGCCGCGTCTTCATAACGGAAGCCGCTGCGCTTCGTGCCCCGCCGCCGCCACCAGCGACAGCGCACGCCGCGCACCACACTCTCGACCGCGCTCCTCGCGGGTCTATTCTCCGCCGACACTTGTGCGCTCGACATAACGGAAACCATCCCCTCGCCCGTCGAAGTTTAAGCCGACATGTTGCGGGCGAGCGGTCACGAAAATATAACGGCGCGAGAAATGGGGAAGTGCTGGCGGGGAAGGAAAAGGTTTCAGGTTTCAGGTTTCAAGTTAAAGAATGAAGGTTCTCCGGGCTTTAACTTGAAACCTGAAACTTGAAACT
>DASPJG010000500.1:0-4367 GCA_035628755.1 Pyrinomonadaceae bacterium | reverse complement strand
CGGAATCATCACAGCCCGCGCATGACGACTGTGATGCGCGCGCTCGGCCTCAACGAAGAGATCAGGCGCGGTTCGGTCGGCATCAAGACCGGACTGATCGCCGAGCGGCAGTGCGATCTCTACATACATCTCTCGCCGCGCACGAAGCACTGGGACACCTGCGCGCCCGAAGCGATCCTCGTCGAAGCCGGGGGGCGTCTGACAGACCTCTGGGGCGAACCGCTCCGCTACAACACCGAAGACGTGCAGAACCGCAATGGCCTCGTCGCCGCCAACGCAGCGGCGCACCCGCACATCATCGCGCGCCTCGCGCCGCTGCTCGAAGAGTTCAAGCGCACGCGCGTCTCATAAGAACTGTCTCCCGGTCGCGGAAAATTTTTTGACAGTTCGTAGTCTCCGCGTTAGCATCTGCGGCGCGACCGACACCGCCCGCACGCATGGTCTCCGGTCGCGGCCTCATTGCGCACCGCGCCGCTAAAAAATTCGACGTGAACCTCCGCTCCAAACTCTTAATTCTTTTCCTCGCCGGCATCCTCGTGCCGGTGTTGCTCGCCGGTTTGCTGCTCTATCGCAACAGCCTGAACGTCGTCGAAGGGATGCTGCGCGAAGAGATCAAGGCGGATGCGGCGCGCGCGGCGCACGACGTAGAGGCCGCTCTCCGCGCGCGTGAAGTTGATTTGAACAATCTGGCGCAGGCGAGCGAGATGCGCGACTACGTGCGCAACGTCGGGGCGCAACCGGCGGCAGCGACGGGGAATGCTTCGCCCGCGTCGGACGGGGCGGCGGCGAGCGTGCCGGAGGCTGTGCAGGCGGCCATCGCGGATTTCATCTCACAGCGGCGCGATGACTATTCAGCCGTCACACTGGTGAGCGCGCCGCTATCGGGACGCACGCCGTTTCGTGTCCGCCCGCCCGATGCGGGCGACCCGTCGGCGCGCGTGGCGGCGGACGACCCGCTGCCCGGCCAACTGCCGCTCGACGAACGCGTCTGGACAACTTCCGAACCGAAGCCGCTGCGCTCGAACGTGACGCGCGGCGCAAACGGCACGCCCTGCATCGTCTACACCGTCCCTGTCTTCTCGACCGACAACGAACGCAGCCCGCGCGTCGCGCTCGTCGCCGAACTGAAGCTGGACGCGCTGCTGCAAGAGACCGGACACGACTCGAACGTCGCGACCTCTACCGCCCAGAGCGCGCCCGCGCGCGCGGCCAATGCCGCACAACTCACGCGCCTGCTGTTTGTTCTGGATAAGACGGGGCAAATCGTCCACCACACCAACTATGCGCTCAAGTATCAACCGGCGAGCGTGGCGATGCCCTACTTCGATACTCACGCGCGCTCGATGCAGGCGGGCAGCGACGGCACGGACTTCTACACCGTCCCGGCTGACGGCTCGCGCTGGCTCGTCTCTTACAAACCGATTCCGGGCAGCGACCTCTCTGTGGCCGCCGCCGGAAATTACACGCGCGCAGTGGCGGGTCTGAAACGCGACGGCCTCACGTCGCTCATGCTCGCGCTGCTCGTCGCGGGCGCAATCACGCTGTTCGTGTTCGTCATCGTCACGCGCGCCACGCGCCGCATCAGCCGCGTCACCGAGGCGGCGGCGGCCATCGGCGCGGGCGATCTCAACCAGCGCATCGAAGTCGAGGCGAACGACGAGACGCACGCGCTCGCCGAAGGCTTCAACCGCATGAGCGACCGCCTGCGCGAACTCATCGCGCGCGAGGCCGAGATGCGGCAGTTTCAATCCTTCGTGCGCCTCTCCGCGATGCTCACGCACGATCTCAAAAACGCCATCACCGGCCTCTCGATGCTCGTCACGAACATGGAGCGTCAATTTCACCGCGCGGAGTTCCGCGAAGACGCCGTCTCCTCGCTCCGGCAGGCGACGGAGAAACTCAGCGCGCTCGTGGCGCGCCTGAGCGAGCCGGTGCGGACTCTGAGCGGCGAATACCGGCGCACGCCGCAGCCTGCCGACCTCATCCCCGTCATCCGGCGCGTGCTGGCCACAACCGCCGCGCCACGCGCCGAGTTCTACGACATTCAGACCGAGTTGCCCGACACGCTCGTCGCCCCGATTGACGCCGAGCGCATCGAGCGCGTGGTGGAAAATCTGATCGTCAACGCGTTCGAGGCGATGGGCGGGCGGGGCGGGCGGCTCACCGTCGCCGCCGGGGAGGAGAGCGACACTCTGGTCTATTTCAGCGTCGAAGACACGGGGCCGGGGATGACCGAGGACTTCATGCACACGCGCCTTTTCCACCCCTTCGCGACGACGAAAAAGCGCGGCATCGGCCTCGGTCTCTACACCTGCCGCGAGATCGTCGAGTCACACGGCGGGCGGCTCGAAGTTAAATCGAAGCTCGGGTCTGGCACGCGCTTCCGCGTCGTGCTACCATCCATCCCGCTTATGGCCTCACACGCCCGCTCGGTTGAGAAGTCTTCACTGGCGAAGGCTGCCGCGAAGACGGGCGCGGCCAGTTAAGCAAGTCCCTTTTGCTTCCAGGCCTTCATTAAACATTGCTGTCGTAAATGGCTGTCCGGCGTGCGCCCGCAAAGCGCGTCCCCCAACGAAGGACGGACTTTAATCCTCCCCGCATGCAGGCATACCTCCAAATGAATGAACCCACGCCGGAACACACGCCGGACAAAGCAACTGTGCTCATCGTTGACGATGATCAAGTTTTGCGGCGTCAACTCTTCTGGGCGCTCGACCCGGAGCACCACGTCCTCGAAGCCGACTCGCGCGCGGCGGCCATCGCGCAGTTGCAAAGCGGGCGCGTGCAGGTCGTCCTGTGCGACCTGCACCTGCCGCCCGACCTTGACGGCATCAGCGAAGGTCTCGCCGTCGTCGAGGCGGCGCGCGCCGCGCGTCCGAGCATCCCGGTCGTCGTCATCACCGGCAGCAACTCGCGTCAGACCGCGCTCGAAGCCATCCGCTGCGGCGCATACGGCTTTTTCGAGAAACCTTTCAACGAGGCGGAAGTCACGCACATCGTCCGGCAGGCGGCGCGCGTGCGCCACCTTGAAGAAGAGAACCTGAAACTGCGCGCCACGCTCGATGCCAGTCGCGGCTTCAGGCGTCTGCTCGGAAGCTCGCCCGCGCTCGAACGCATCATGAAACAGGCGCGCGCCGTCGCCGCGACGAGCGCGACCGTGCTGCTCGCGGGCGAAAACGGCACGGGCAAGGAGATGCTCGCGCGCGCCATCCACGAAGAAAGCCCGCGCGCCGGAGGGCCTTTCATCGCCGTCAGTTGCGCGGCCTTGCCGGAAGAGTTGATTGAGTCGGAACTGTTCGGCCACGAGCGCGGCGCGTTCACCGGCGCGACGCAGGCGAAGATGGGACGCTTCGAACTAGCCGACGGCGGCACGCTGTTTCTGGACGAGATCGGCGAACTCACACAGGCCGTGCAGGTGAAACTACTGCGCGTCTTGCAGGATCGCACCTTTGAACGGCTCGGCGGCACGAAAACTCTCACGGTTGACATACGCCTCATCGCCGCCAGCAACCGCGATCTCGAACAGGAGGTCGAAGAGGGACGCTTCCGCCGCGATCTCTTCTATCGCCTGAACGTCGTCCCGCTGCAACTGCCCGCCCTGCGCGAGCGGCGCGAAGACCTCCCCATCCTCGCCGCACACTTTGCGACGAAGGCCGCCGACAAACATGGTCGCCCGCCCGTCGCGCTCGACCCCGCGCTGCTCGAAGCCTTGCAGGAATACGACTGGCCGGGCAACGTCCGCGAACTCGAAAATCTGATGGAAAGGCTCGTCGTCTTAACCACCGGCTCGCAACTCGGCACGGAGTTTTTACCGGAGAAGATGCTGCACATCCGGCGCGCACCCGTCGCCCCGTCGGGCGGTGGCCGCGACGACGACGAAACCACGCTTGAAGGCGCGATGCTTGCCCTCAAACGTCGCCTCCTCATCAACGCCATGCAGGCCGAGGGCGGCAATAAAGCCGCCGCCGCCAAACGCCTCGGCATCAGCCGCTCCTATCTCCATCGCCTCATCAGCGAATTAGCCATCACTACGTAAAGAGCGGAGGGATGAATAAGGAGAGCATTCAAACGCCCGGGTGCTTCCGTTTATCCCTCATCCTTCCGCCTCTATCTCTTTTTCCGTCCTCTCCTGTCTACACCTGACAGCCATCTGTCTACTACAGTTCACACCTGCGGCCCGTCCGTCAGGGAAGTTGATGCGCGAATCCGGCGCAAAAGGCCATTTTGCGTTGTTCCAAGTGTGTGGCACATGTGTTGCGATGTATGTCGGGCGTCAGACAGGAAGTAGTTGAAAAGTTTTAAGAGTTGGTGGCAGGCGCGCTCTATAAACGACGCGGGTGGCGGAAAGGAATCAGGACGTTGAAACC
>DASPJG010000499.1:0-2895 GCA_035628755.1 Pyrinomonadaceae bacterium | reverse complement strand
AACGGCTCTGGGCGTGGTTGCAAAACTTTCGTCGTATCGCAACGCGCTTTGATTATCATGTCGAGAACTTTCTCGGCTTCGTGCATCTCGGCTGCATCAAGATTCTGCTGAGGTGCTATTTATGAGACTGCTTCTAGCCTTTCCGGGCTGGCGTGACGGGAAGCCCGGCATCGAGCCAGGCTTCGTAGCCGCCTTCGAGCACGGACACGTTCAGCCATCCGAGCGTTTGCAGTTCGACGGCCACGCGCCTGCTGCTCGCGTCATCCCCGTCGCAGTAGCAATAGAGAACGATCCGCCGGGACTTCGGCAAGCTTTTCGCACGCGCCGCCACCTCCGACTCCGGCATCCAGAGCGCGCCCGGAATGTGTCCCGTATCATATTCGCCTTTCGCGCCGACGTGCAGCAGCGTCACCATGTTCGCCTTCAACCTCGCTTGCAATTCGCCCACCGTGATCCGGCCTACGAGCGAAGCGGGGTTGAATTCAGGCATCGGCGGCGGCGTGAAACGCGGCGTGGCGACGTTGAGGTTCATCGGCAGGGAAGGATACTTTCTGCTCGAACCGGGCAGGCTATTAAAACATTTGCCGACGAGGAGCGCGAGCACCATGAAGAAGATAAATTTCGACGCCCCTCTGCCCCACCTTTCGACGCCCTTCTCCGTTTCCTCCTTTTGAATGTAGGCCGTGAACAACTCCGGCTGCGCGACCGGCTCGCGCAGCGCGAGGTTCAATTGGCGCGCGTAGCCGGAATCGGTCTTGGGCTGCCGCTCGCCCGCATCGCCCGCGGCGGCGAGGTGTTCTTCGACGAGCAGGAGCGCCGCGCTTTCGGGCGGGGCGAGTTGCCACGCCTTGCGCAGCATCTTCAACCTCGACTCATGGTCAAACCCGGTCTCGAAGCCTTCGGCCAACTCGTCCAGAGCGTCGGCGGCGGTGGCGAAGACGCGGCGCACGACCGTGCTCTGCGTACCGCCCAACTCAAGAATTTTTCTGAGCGCGGGCTTGACCTGTTCGTTAAACTTCGCGTGCGCGCGCCAGCACGTCTCCCTTCTCTCGCCGACGCTCTGATCGGTTTTCACCTCGTAGCGATACCTGCTGAAAGCTACAGCGAGCAGAACCTCGAATTCGTCTTCGAGCGGCCCCAGAATCTCTTGCTCGTATTCGCCCGCGAGCGTCTGCGGCAAACCCGACCCGCGCAAGACGGCGAGCGCACGCCCCACCTGCGCGTTGTCCTGACGGAGCAAAGCATCCTTCGCGATCTCCGCGAGCGGCGAGGTGATGAGCCGCCACGCGCGCCTGCGCAAGTCTCCGATCTCGCCGAAGGTCGCCACCTGTTCAAAGTCGCCCTTGAGATCGGCGGCCATCAACAGCGACCAGAACTCTTTGCCGTCGATCACCTCTTTCCAGAGCGCGTAAGTGCGTTGCCATTCGGACGCGAGTTCGAGCGCGGGGTCGTGCCGGAGCATGAGGGCAAGCGACAGCAGGGCGTCGTCGTGTCGCGCGGAAGGACTCTCGTCCGTCTGCGTGCGGGCGGTTGATTCTCGCAGAGACGCGAGACTGTGCGCCGAGGCGGTCGCCGCCGCCTGCGGGTCGAAGAACCAGAAGAGGCGTTCGTAGCTTCGCCGGGCGGGGACGGTGAGGCGGCTCAAGGCGTCGCGCACGCCGTTCTCCGTCCGGTCGAGCGCGCCGAGCCAATTGATGTCGTGCGCGGGCGTCTTCAACACGCCCAGCACGGACGCGCGCCGGAGAGCAGCCGCCGCTGCATAAATCTCCCTCTGCGAAGCGTGACACGACAGCCCCAGCAGGCGGAAGGCGTTGCCCGCCAGCGGCATCAACCTGTGCTTGTCTGGACTCGCATTGTGAGTCGCGCGGAGGGTATCGATAGCGGCGGTCTGCATTGAAGATTAGGCCAGCACGACCAAGTGTGTTTGGCGCGACCGGACGGTCGGGGTTCGTGCTACGAGAGATTGAAAACGACTACATAAGACCGCCGAAATTTTACCACCTTCCCGCGCGACTGTCAGACATCCTCTCTCCCTCCTACTTTGAACCGAAGCGCAGGCGCAATCCGACGCGCAGCGAGGCGGGCGAGGCGACGGTGCGCACGGGCGTGCGCCCGAGACTGTAACGCTGGTTAAGCACATTCTCAGCGGCGGCGAAGAGTTCGAGCGAGCGCGCGAGACGATGCGAGGCGAGCGCGTCGAGCGTGAAGTAGCGTTCCAGCGGAAAGCGGTTTTGATCGTCGTCGAACTGCGCGCCGCCGAAGCGGCCTTGCAGGCCGAAGTTGAGGCGCGCGGGATTCGTGTAGCGGAGTTGGACGGTGAACTGGTGGCGTGCGACCTGCGGGAGACGCAAGCCTTCGAGTTCCGGGTTGGCCGGAAACTTGAGGACGCGCGCGTCGGCCAGAAGGTAGCCGCCCGCCAGCGTCCAACGCTGCGCGGGGCGCAGGTCGAATTCCAGTTCGAGGCCGCGCGAGCGCGTGCGCCCGAGGTTTTCCCGGCGGCGCGTGATGAGCGCGGGCGCGACCGTCAAGGTCACATTGGCGACGGGGCGCGCGATCTCCGTCCAGAAAAACGTGGCGCGCGCGCTGGCGCGACGGTCGCGCGTCGAGATGTTTGCCCCGGCCTCGCCGCCCGTCAAACGCTCGGCGCGCAAATTTTCGTTTGCGAGCGTCAGCACGTCGCCGACGCGAAAGCTGCGATAGAGTTCGTTGAGCGTCGGCTGCCGGAAGGCGCGGTAAACCGAGGCGGCGAGCGAGACGTTATCGGAAGGTTTGAAAAGCGCGGAGACTTGCGGGCTGAAGGCCGTCTCAGTGCGATCCGCAAACGCGTTCACGTTCGCCGCCGCGCCGGGGTTGAGAGGGCGCGTCGCGCTCTGCGCGCGGTAGTTGCGCCAGCGG
>DASPJG010000498.1:0-11020 GCA_035628755.1 Pyrinomonadaceae bacterium | reverse complement strand
CACGCCTGCAAACGTCGCTGGCGACTTCAGGAGAACGCCGTCTCCCCGCCGCAGACCTTTTACCAGCCGACACCAATCAACTTACCATCTACAACTACCGCGAGCCGGAAGCGGCATGGCGCGGTTTAAACGCAGCCATCTCTTCCCAGCTTGAGATCACCATCGCACCCTTCGTCGGACGGTTTCTGGATGAGTTGCTCGTAGAATCCCTCAGACCTTTCGGGATTGACGCCCCGCACGACTTCCTGCGCGCCGCCGGGACAGAGATCGCCACCGTGCGCCTCGACAGTGAAGGTCAATCTCTTGTCCTCATAACCTCTGCCCGCGACCGCGAAGCGTTGCAGACGTTAGTGCGCAAACGGCTAGGCGCGGGTGCGAAAAGCCAGCGGATCGGTGACATGGAAATGTTGTTTGCGACGGACGAAGAACGCGGTGCGGCCAGTTTCGTCGGCGACTATCTCATCATCGGCGGCGCGCAGGAGGTGCGCCGCTGCCTGCAAGAGCGTGCCGCGGCGCGAACGCTCGGCGCGTCGGGCGCATTTCAGCAAGCCACGCGCTCCGCCCCGTCGAACAATGCGTCGAACGTCGCCACCTACACCAGCGACTATGATCCGGCGCGACGTTTCATTTCGTTTATCAGCAGGCAAAACGGCGCACGCAACGCTCCGCCGAACGCACCCGCGTTGCAGCGTTCCCTTTCCGCGCTGCCCTACGCGTTGAGCGAGACGAGCCTCAGCGAAGGCGGATTTGAGAAAACCACACGCTCATCGTTCGGGCAGTTTGGCGCGTTAGTCGTGCAACTCGCGGCGGATGTCGAAGCGGACAACTAGGGAATAGCGTGCCGGGTGAGGGGCGACGCGCCGTTGCGGCTTTCTCAGTTTACACCAACACGCAGAAGCCAACGTCTGCGCACTGATGTTTTCGCACGCGGCAATTTTAAGTGACCAAGGCGGGATAGTCGAAGGGATGGTCGGCAAGCACGGTTCGCATGTTGATCTGGCCGAACAACGCTTCGAGGTATGTGCCGAAGCGATGAAGTACGGGCGTGAGTTCGGCTGCGCCTCGCGCCGCGAGCACTTCCGCCACAAACCTCTCGAAAGATTCCCAATCTCTGTACATCAGGAAGCGCAAACGTCCCTCGCGGAAGACGTGGAGGCGTTCGATCAGCGGCGCGAGTGGGCGACGGTCGCGGTCTTTCTCCGCCTGAAGCACGAGTTGCAGCAACGTCCACAGGTCGCGGCGCAGCAGGAGCGATTGTTCGAGCCTGGCATGGAAGAATTGAAAAAAGAGCGCGCCGTCCAGTGTCGGGTCAAACACCTGAATCAGAGCCACCATCGTCTGCTGGAAACTATCGCGCAACAGGCCGTGCGCGTTTTCGACTTTCGTATAGATGGCGGGCGCCTGCCGGAGAGAGACAAGCCCGACGAGTTCGCGCCCGAAGACGCGGTTCAATTCCGCCCCCACGGCGTAACCCGTGCAATCCAGAGCGTCGAACACTTTCCCGTCGATCTCTTCCGTGCGAATAGCACGCTTCTCGACAAACTCGACCAGCGAACGCGTCTCTTCATGCACCAGCGCGAAGATAGGGAGAGCCAGCTTCAACGGAGCATCTTGCCGGAGCAGCGTCTCGATCACGCGCAACTGTTCGAGCAACTGCGCGAGTTGCGACAAGACCGCAGACATATCCGCCGCGAGGGTGTCGGGAGTGATGCGCCCGCTCAATTCGTGCAACTCAGGATACAGCCGCTCTAAAATTCCGGTGCGGGCGCGCCGTTCGAGTTGCTTGATAAATTGCGACTGTGCCAGTTCGCCCCGCACGATCCGTTCGACGCAAGTCCACACTTGAAAATCAACATTTGACGACAGCGCGTTATCGCACACGTCGCAGAGATCGCCCAACGTATTGATGAGAGGCGTCAGCAGAGAGGTAGACGCCTGCGTCGGCGAGATGGCGGCGTTCAGGGCTATTGCGTCAAAGGCATTTGCTTCGTCCAACTCGAACGAGGCGGGCGGCTTTTCCGGCGTGCAATTCAGACTCAGCAGCAGGCTGCGTTTGAGAGCCTGTCCGACGATTCTCAGTTCCGGCGAAAAATCGCGCGAGACGATTTCCGCCCTTTCCGCGTCGCTCAGAGAGTGGTTGCGCAGGTTGAAGAAACTGCGGAGGGCGAGTTGCCAGATGTGTAGTTCGAGCAGGCTTGAATCAACGCTCAACGGGCTGCGTTCGCGCATTTGCAGGTTTGGCTGGAAATGTTCGGGTGTGCCGTGGAGAGCCGTCCGCACGGGTGAAGTTGTGAGTACGTTCAAAATCTCTCATCCCTCGAAAATTCATCGGAGCGTAGTTGCGTGCCGACGCGCCCCGTCTTCAATTGTTAGCATGAATCTTCGCGGGTTGGCAAAAAAACTTTTTACCGTCTATCATCGCGTGCGATAAATCTACCTGTTAGAGCCTTATATTTCAGACAGATTGATGGCTACCCCGACGCATTCCGAACTGCTCATCGCCACCAACAATGCGGGTAAGATTCGCGAACTGACCGGCCTGTTGGCAAACCTCCCGCTCCGTCTCCGTCAACTTTCCGAGTTTCCGCACATCAAAGAGGTGGAAGAAACCGGAAAGACCTTCGCTGAAAACGCTTCCCTCAAAGCGCGTCTTTATGGCCGCCAGGCGAATCTTTGGGCGCTCGCGGATGATTCGGGACTGGAAGTAGACGCGCTTGGCGGCGCGCCGGGCGTGCTGTCAGCCCGCTACGCCGGCCAGAACGCAACGGACGTGGAACGCAACGCGCGTTTGCTCGCAGAACTCAGCCTGACGGATGACGAGCGGCGGACGGCACGGTTCATCTGCGTAATTGCCCTCTATGAACCGGCGACCGGGGCCACGGAAATCTTCAATGGAACGTGCGAAGGCCACATCGCACAGCATCCTCGCGGGTCGAACGGATTCGGTTACGACTCCCTCTTCATTCCCACCGGCTACACACACACTTTCGGCGAACTCCCCGATGTTGTGAAGCAGCAGATCAGCCATCGCTCACGCGCACTCGCCGCCGTTCGCCACTACCTGAACGGGCGATTTTCCCTACCGTAGCTTGACCCGTCGCTCTTGCGCTGGCAGAATGCGCTGCATCCAAATTTATTTAGCACTTTGGAGATGCCGATAGATTTACACGGGGCGTAGCACAGCCTGGTAGTGCGCTCGGTTTGGGACCGAGAGGTCGAGTGTTCGAATCACTCCGCCCCGATTTCAGTATTTGAAGGATTCGATGTTCGTCAAGGTTGAGCTTTAAACAGTCGGCCTCACGTTGAAAGTTCTTACGATGGCCTGAGAGCGATTAAATTCTCACTTTTTCTCGTAAAAATGCCGAAAAGTGGGTTTTTTTGCAGACGCGAGGGGCGACTGTGTGATATATCTGCTTGTGCAAGTTTTATTAATTCTTCCCAATCCGCAGGAGGTAGCCACACTTCGACATGGCGACTAAAGAAGGCAAAAAACGCATGACGCAGTCTGAGATTCTCAACCATTTTGCTGAGCAAACCGGGCTGAAGCGTGTTCAAGTGAAAGAATTTTTCGACCAATTGGCCGAACTGGCGAGCACCGAAGTCAGGAACAACGGTGAGTTTGCTCTGCCGGGTTTTGGCAAATTGGTGCTCTCAGAACGCAAAGCACGCGAGGGGCGCAATCCCCAGACGGGCGAAACGATTCAAATTCCCGCCAAAACAACTCTTAAGTTCCGCATCGGCAAAGGGTTAAAAGACACGGTCGTGCCCAAGAAGTAAGGCCGCGACGCGATTTTCGTCTCCACGCTCGGCATGCATTCAGAGCGCCGCCTGCGAGTTAAGTGCGCCGGTACACCAGCGCGCGGCTCGCAAGCGGTGTCGCATGTCCGCAAACTACAGACGCCTCGATTTAACCCTAAAATTCTCCTGTTTTACAGGGTTTATTTACTATATCCTCCGGCTCTCACCGCCCGGTCTAACCTCAGCCGTCCGGCTTTTTGCGAATGCGGGCTGCGCCCCGTTTATCTACAAATCCCTGTCACTCCACTCCATCTGCCGACCCCCGGCTCTCTCGCTTAAACTGTTTGTTCTCCGTAATTTAGCCCAGCACTAGGTCATACACAATAGGTTCGGGCGGGCAGGCTCACCCGCGCCAAATTATTTTTCTGGTAATTTCGCGGGTTTTCGATTAGAATCCCCCGTTCCGCAGATACAGCTATTATTCGCTGGGGGAAGTTGGATTATTTTGAGGGCTGGTTTGTGTGAACTTTGCGGAAAATGTAACAGAAACGCATCTTAAACGAAGGGTCGGGCATCTAAAATATCGCATTCATAAATTGGAGAAGCCCGCTGGGATACGAGTCCAATCGAGAAGGAGTAGAAGGTAAAGTGACTTTCAATGTGACACTGCCGCTGGAAGAGCGGCTCAAGGTTATCGACCACATCCAAGCCCGCCGTTATTCCAAACTGACGGGCACTGCGCTCGATATTGCCACCGAAGGCATTCTGCGCCACTTGAAGGCGTGCGACCGCATGGATGTTAATCCTGACGTGGCCGCCGTGCGCGAAATTATTGATGACGCGTTAAACGGTCGCCGCGTCTTCGCCGAACCTGTAACTGTTGACGGGCGTTATGCCGCATAAATTGATACCCCAAGCAATTTAAGAGTCAGACACATACAATTGAGACAGACCGCCAGCTCGTAAAGTTGGCGGTCTGTCTTTTTTGGCAAAGGAAAATATTAGCGTCCTCCGCCGATTGAAGTTCGTGTGATTGTTAATTCAGAGGGAGCTTTTCGTCGCGAGGTAATACTGCATAATCGCCAGTTGGCTGAGGGCGTCTGTGATTTCGCCGTTCATAGTCATCTCTAAGGCTTCAGCAAAAGGGACACGGCGAACTTCGAGTTGCTCGGTTCCCTCCGGGCGGTACTCGCCCTGTGTCAGTTCGGTCGCGACGTACCAGGCGGCGGATTCGTCGGAGACAGAATTTGACAGGTAGGATTCTCCGAGTTTGCGCCAGCTTTTTGCACGCAGCCCCGTCTCCTCTTCCAGTTCTCGCCGTGCCGCGCCGAGCGGGTCTTCGCCTTCGGCGCAACCGCCCTCGGGTATCTCCCACGAATAGCGTTCGAGCGGGTAACGGTATTGCCCGACCAGATAGATGAAGTCATTCTCGACGGCGAGCACGCCGATGGCGATATGCTTGAAATGGACGATGCCGTAAATCCCCCGCTCGCCGTCCGGCTGGATCACTGCGTCTTCTCTGACGCTGATCCACCTGTTGTCGTAAATCTTCTTCGTCGAAATTACCGTCCAAGGGTTCTTAGTTTTGTCAGGCATCCGTTCTCTCTCTGCCGGGGTCTGCGTTGAAGATTCGTCGTGCTCGAATCGGGCTACTGCGAAGCTATTGTACCCGTGTCTCTTAATTCAACGGCGCGTGTGTCGCCCGCGGCGGTTTCCTCCTTTAAAGCCCCGTGCTCGATGAAAGATGTCTGAGGAGCGACAGGCGCGGTCGGTGGCCGGTCGGCGTGCCGCATCACGTCGAGCAGCGCGAGTGTGATCGCGAGCACGACGGGGCCGAGCACCAGACCCAGCACGCCGAAGACGTTCAGGCCACCGAGCACGGAAAAGAAGATGAACAACTCGTGCAGCTTGGTTCTTTCACCGACGAGTTTCGGACGAAGAAAATTATCAACCGTGCCGATCACGAGCGCGCCCCACGCGACCAGCAGGACGGCCTTCACCCAGTGACCCGTGACGGCCAGAAAGATCGCCGCCGGAACCCAGACGATGAAAGCACCTGCCATCGGGATGAGCGACAGAAACGTCATCACGACGCCCCAGACGAGCGCGGAAGGCACGCCGAGGGCGAAGAAGGCCACAGCGCCGAGCGCGCCCTGAATCGCCGCGATGACCAACACCCCGTTGACGCTCGCGCTGATGACATCCTTAGTCCGCGTGAAAATCTCCTCGCTCTGCGTCCTCTCTAAAGGCAACACGTCCGGGAGCGCGTTCACGATCTTCGCTCCGTCGCGGAAGAGGTAGTACATGGTGAAGATGATAAAGAAGATTTGCACGACGACGCCGAGCGCGCCGCCGACGAGTCCGAGCGTGCGCTGGGCGATTGACCCGAGCATTTGTTGCACGTGCTCCTGAATTGACTGGGGGTTGCGTAGTTGCTCGATGTCTATGTAGTTTCCGAGCCAGCCCAGTAGTCTTCCGGCGACAGCCGAGTTTGGATCAAGGTAAGAACTCAGTTGATTCTGTAGTCCCTGCGCCGCGCCGGAAAATTCGCGCACGAGGGCGAGGGTGATGAGCGACAGCGGGATGAGAATGACGAAGATGACGAGCAGGCACGAAATCAACGCGCTCGTGGCCGGGCGGTTCGTGCGCGCGACGAGACGACGGTGAACCGGATAGAAAACCACGACGAGGACGACCGCCCACGCCAGCACGTTGATGAAAGGCAGCAACATCAACCAGCACAAATAGAGGCCTGCGGCTGTGGCCGCTAGCAGCGCAATCCAGCGCGATTGTATTCTTCGTTCGCTCATACTTTTCCTTTTGTCGAGTGGCAGCTACTAACCCACGCGCCTTTGAATCTCGACTCCGTGTCCGGCCTTTCAAGTTCTGTGGTTGACGACGACGGTCGGACGCATGCTAACATCCGCGGCGTTGAAAAGCGTGCTCCCGTAGCTCAGTGGATAGAGCATCTGCCTTCTAAGCAGAGGGTCGCTGGTTCGAGTCCAGCCGGGGGTATTATTATTTTGGAGCGGATTTCTGTCTGATGTTTCAGTTAGCGTTAGCAATAACGTGACGACTTGTCAGACGGCGATTGCTTCGGTAATATTGCTTCATTCAATAACGCTTCGTTATGTGGCGGCTATAGCTCAGTTGGTTAGAGCGCGAGATTGTGGTTCTTGAGGTCGAGGGTTCGAGACCCTCTAGCCGCCCTCAAACTTCCCCCTTATCTAAATCAAAACATCGAGCGTCGTCAGTTGGCTTCCTGCTCCACCGGATAGCCAGCTTCGACGTAAGCCGAAGTGCCGCCCGTCACGTTGTAGAGTTGTCGGAAGCCGCGACTTTCGAGCAGGCTCGCGGCTGCGCTTGAGCGATAGCCGCCCGCGCAAATGACGGCAACGGGGCGTGTGGGGTCGAGCCAGTCGAGCGGGTTGGCCTGTAGTTCCGAGAGCGGCGCGAGGCGTGCGCGCGGGGCGTGGCCGCTTTCATATTCGGCGGGGCGTCGCACGTCAACGACCTGCAAGTCCGGTTCTTCCTCAATCCTCCGGCGCAGTTCGGCGACGGTGATCTGCGGGACTGTGGCCGCTGCGCGCCTGGCTTGAAGCCACGCCTCCATTCCGCCCTGCAAAAACCCTCTGACATTTTCCAGCCCGACGCGCGCGAGCCTGAGCACCGCCTCCCCGGCCTTCGACTCGTCCTCCGCGACCAGAATCAACGGCCTGTCCGGTGAGATCAAACTGCCCGCCCACGAAGCGAACTGGCCGCCGAGGCCGATGTTGAGAGAGCCGGGGATATGTCCTCCGCCGTAATCTGCCGCCGAGCGCACGTCGAGCACGAGCGCGCCCTGTTGGATGAGAATCTCAGCCGCGCCGGGAGTTAAAGGTACGAGACGCGGCAAGGCTTCGAGCGAGGGCGCGCCGGTGCGGTTGATCTCGGCGTCGCGCGAAAAATAGGTTGGCGCGGCGGGCATCCCGGTCGTCATCATGCGGACGAATTCATCCTTCGACATAGCGGCCAGAGCGTAGTTGAACTTTCGTTGCTGGCCGATGGTGGACCAGGTTTCCTTCGAGATGTTGCGCCCGCACATAGAACCCGCGCCGTGCGCGGGAAAGACTTCCACCGTGTCATCGAGTTTGAGAAGTTTGTGGTGCAGGCTTTCGTAGAGCGTGGCGGCCATCGTTTCGGCGGTGTGCCCGCGCGCGCCGGAGAGGTCGGGGCGTCCGACGTCGCCGATGAAGAGCGTGTCGCCGGTCAACACTTTCAGCGGCTCGTCGGAGACATCCCGGTCAATCACCAGCACGGAGATACTTTCGGGCGTGTGGCCGGGAGTCTCCATGAATCGCAGTGTGACGCGGCCAAGGTTGATCTCGTCGCCGTCTCGAACGGCGCGGTGCGGGAAGACAGCGTTCGCGTGTTGGCTGAAGATGATCTCCGCGCCCGTGCGCGCGGCGAGTTCGCAGTGGCCGCTGACGAAATCCGCGTGCAGGTGCGTCTCGACAACGTAGTTAATCTTCAATCCCTGCGCCGCACTCTCGGCGATGTATTGCTCCACGTCCCGCTGCGGGTCAACCACGGCGGCTTCGCCCTCCGAACCGATGATGTACGAAGCATGTGCGAGACAGCCCAGATAAAATTGTTTGAAGTACACCGACGCCTCCGAGACGCTTGCGCTAGTTATTTCAAATCGCCCATGATGTGGGCGCGAAGCTTTTAACGGGTCATTGAATTTTCAATGACAGGAAAGATGATTGCCAGTGTCCGGCGCGAGTCACTTTCGCGTGTAGCCCGAAGGGTAATTGATCTCGGCGTCGGCTTCGGGGGCTTCGATTTTGATGCGGTGGAAGCCTTTGTTCGCGTGCGTCGAGAGATAGGTCAGGGCGAACTGGCGCGAGAGAGTGTCGGAGAGTTGGCTCAGGAAGGGATCGAAGCTGACGGGCGCGCCGCTGCCTTGAAAAAATGCTCTGCCGCCGGTTTCCTGCGCGAGACGCGCGAGCGAGCCTTGCGCGTTATTAACCAGAATTGTGTTGCCGCCCGACCCGACCGTCGGCGCGTAGATACCGTAGATCGCCACGCTGCGCCGCTGCGCTTCGCTGATGGCGCGTTCGAGGTCTGTGCTCTGGGAAGGGGAAGAACTGTCAAAGCCACGAGAGAGATCAAGCCCGTCGGAGACGACGAGGACGGCGCGGCGCGTTCCGAGCGGCACGCCGCCGTAACGTTTCAGCGAGTCGTAAATCTGCACGTAAGGGTTGTAGGGCGCAGCGCTGGCCGAGCCGACTGGGATGCGCAAAGCTCTCGCGGCGCGTTCGAGGTCGGTCGTAAACCTTTGCCTCAACTGTAGCGAACCGGCGCGCAGGTAGCCGACTTGCACGAGCGAACCTTGAGGCAGGCGGCGGATGAAATTTGCGAGGCCGCTGATCTCCAGACCGACTGAAGAGACGAGGTCGTCCTGAATGAGCAAGGTCAGGGCGAGCGGCGCGCGGTCGGCGGCGCTGCGCGTCGAGAGTATCTCCTGTCGTTCTCCATCTTCGGTGACGACGAAATTGATGGTGCGCAGTTCTTCGCTGGCCGGACGCTCCTCGCGGAGTCTGAGCGTCACCGGAATCGTCACCGAGCGCACGCTGCGCGGAGCATCCGGGCGGCGCGCGCCGTTCCCATCGCCCTTCTGCACGCTCGCGTTCGCGCGCGCACCGGCATGTGAATTGGCTGCGCAGGACAGCGCGAGCAGCAAAAATAGCGTCAACCCCGGCGGCAGTCCTTTTTTCATCTTCTCTCCTGTGTAACTTGTCGCTTCCCGCTTCGACAAGGCATTATATCGCTTGACTGTCTCGAAGCGAAGAACACTTTACATGAGCGATAAACGTAATAGCCGTCTGACCATCAAAGAGCGCACGACGCTTTTCTTCCTCCAGTTCGCGCCGTGGCTCGCCTTCCTCATCATCGCGCTGCCCGCGCCCCTCTATTTCCTGTTCCGTTATTTCAACGCCCCGACGGGCGCGGAGGCGGGCGAGTTCATGCTGGTCGCCATGTCCACGCTCGCGGGCGGCGCGATCCTCGGCCTGATTGTGGTCGTCCTGTTTTACCTCTACCGCCGCCAATGGGAGAAGAAACTGCGCAACCGTCTGGCCGCCGACGGCGTGACGAGCGACGAGTTGAGTTGGTTCGAGGGCGAGTTGACGAGGGCGGAGCGGCGCACGCTGCGCGAGATCGAAGGGCGCAATTTGCTGTTGGCCGACGCTTACCGCGAGACGCTCGCCGCACGCCTGACGGCCACCCGCGTCGCCGCCAACGCCAAACGCGAAGCCGTCGCCGTCGAACGCCGGATGCAAAGCACCTCGCGGCTGCAACCGACAGGGCGCGCAACGCTCGAACAGGACTTAAGAAGCGACCGCGAACGGCTCGGACGAATCGAAGCGGAAGCCACCGAGCGGCAGGCGCAGGCCGAAGCGCGACTATTGATGATCGAAGCCGCCGCCGGACGCGATGCGAGCGACGAAGAGACGCGTATCGCCCTCCAACGCCTCGAACTGGCGGAAGCGCAAGTTCCCTACCCGCTCGAAACCGCGCGGCTCGAACGCGAGGCGCGCGATCAGATAGAGCAGGAGTTGCGTGCGAACAGGCAACTCGCCGCCAACGATACCGGCGAACCTCAGAGAGGACAACAGGCGGGCGGAGACGTTTAAACGAACATTTCCAACCCACCCGCGAAGAAATCGCATGCTTCGTTTTACTCTGCGCCTTTGCGAGACACCAATCTCACTCAGAGGCGCAAAGGCGCAAGGTGAAGGCAGGATTAGATAAATGAAGTTGTCAGTTATCTAATTGCTCCAAACGCTGTTCCAAATCCGCCAGTTGATAAACGCCCTCGGCTAAGCGCACGGCGTAACCTTCCGCGACGAGCGCGCGATTGCCCAATCCGGCATCGGGTCTGGAGAGGCCGCTGACTTTCGCCAGTTCGCCGCGCAAGGTCATGCCCGCCCCGTCGAGAAAGGCGCGCGCCACCTCGCGCAAAGCCGTCTCGCGCTTCACTCTCACTTTCAACTCCGCGCCGAAACGCGCCTCCGCCGGCGTCCAGATGTACGTGAACCAGGGTTCGTACATCACGTCGGAGGGAATCACCTTGAGCGTGCGCTGCAACTCGTCGAGCGCGCGCGTCAGGCGCACGCGCTCCGCCATCTTCGCCGCCCACCTCAGATCGCACGACGCCATCTCCCACTCACGGCGTAAAATTTTCAACACCGTCTGCGCCTCCGCAGACAGTCGCACGCGCTCCTCTCGGCGCGTGAAA
>DASPJG010000497.1:0-6983 GCA_035628755.1 Pyrinomonadaceae bacterium | reverse complement strand
GTCGAGGTCGCGCGCGTTGCGGTAACGGCCGATGAGCGTGAGCTGCGTGCCGCGGAAGATGTCCGGCATCTCGCGCGGGTAGACGAGGTCGGACTCGACCCCGCCCATGTCGAGCGCGAGGTTCGTGAGGACGGGGTGGTTGATCTTCGTGAAGAAGCTAGAGACCTTGATCTCCAAGTCCTCCTTCGGCTCGACGTACTCGGCCACGCCGCCGTTGTCGGCCGCGAGCTTGTCCAGGAGCGCCGTGTTCACGTCGTAGCCGACGCCGAAGGTGAACAGACGTGTGTTGCCGTTGCGCGCCGCGCGCGCGTTCTCGATGATTCGCTGCGGGTTCGTCACGCCGACGGTCGGCAGGCCGTCCGTCATGAAGACCAGCATTTTTGGCCGGTCGCTCGCGTCAAACTGTTTAAGCCCGGCTTCGAGCGCGCCGTTGATGTTCGTTCCTCCCGTCGGTCGCAATTTCTGTACGAACTCGATGCCGCGCGCACGCCCGCGCTCGTCAGCCTGTATGAGGCCGCCCTCCATGAGGCGTTCCTCGCCCGCGAACGAGATGACGTTGAAGCGGTCGTCTGCGCGCAGGGTCTTGACGCCGAACAGCATCGCGGCGCGCGCCTTCTCCATCTTCCCTTCCTCGGCCATCGAACCGGAAGTGTCAATGACGAAGACGATGTCTTTGGCCGTGTACTCGCTCTCCGCCCAGTTGTCTTTCGGCGAAATCATGAGGAGGAAATACCCGTCCTTGCCCGGCTCGCGGTGCGTCAAAAGCGACAGCCCGAAGTCTTCGCCGGAGAGCGTGTAGAAGAGTTGGAAGTCCTGCGGTTCGCGCCCGGCGGTCGCCGTCTCAAACGACACGCGCGCGCGTTGCCCGCCCTGCGAGGGGCGCACGTCAACGGCGTGGCTCGGCGAATAGATGTTGCGCAGGGGCTTGTTGCCCTCGATTTCGAGCGCGCCCGACACGCGCCCGATTGACGCGAGGTTGTGGTTCGTGCCGAGCGGGTAGCGGTAGGAGACCGTGCCGGACTGCGCTTTGAGCACCTGCGTGTAGGTCAGTTCCAGCTTCTTGTCCGAGCGCGGCGGGATGGGAAAGATGCTGGCCTGAAACAAATCCTTCCCGGCGTATTCGAGCAGGCCGGGGTCGCGTTGCTTGCGCACGATCTCGTCGTAGATGCGCCGCGCTTCCTCGCGCGAGCGCACCTCGCCGACGAGGCGGCGGTCGCCGTCCCAGATGACGAACTCGGAGACCGAGGCCGTCTCAGGGATGGGGAAAAAGTAAGTGCCTTCGAGTGTTGCGTCCGAGTCGTTGCGGAAGATTTGTTCGACGTGCGTTGTCGCCACCTGCGCGCTGATCCGTGTGTCGAGTTTGATGGACTTGACCGGCAGCGCGGGCGGCAACTGCGGCGGGCGCGGCGGGCGCGGGCAGGTCTCGCACGGGCGCGGCACGATGATGCCCTGCGCATACGTGACACCGGCTGAGAGGGCGAAGAAAATCAGGAGGTTGAAGAAGAGGCAGGCGGCAATTTGTCGGCAGCGCATAACGGGTCTCCTCGGAAATCCAATTTGGAGCGCGGACACAGTATTTGGCCGCTCTCGTCTACTTAGAACGACCGCGCGCGGGTTTCTTGCGGGAGAAGGGAAAAAGACGTCAGTCGCTTAAAAACCGTAAATCGTGAATCGTGAATCGTCAATCGTGAATAGATGAAAGCAGGTTTTCTCTATTCACGATTGACGATTCACGATTTACGGCTTTTTCAGTTAGTCGAGCGTGCGCAGGCGCGGGCTGCGGATGGCGACGTAGAGATTGAAGAGGGCGATGATGATGCCCCCGGCGGCGAGCGTGTGGGGCGCGCCGAAACGGCGTGCGGCGACCCCGGCGATAAAGCTGCCAATCGGCCACGCGCCGATGAAGGACAGCATGAACATGCTCATCACGCGCCCGCGCATCTCGTCGGTCACGAGTTTTTGCAGCAGCATGTTCGTGACGGCGATGGAACAGACGATGGAGAAGCCGAGGCCGAACAGCATCACGAGCGACAGCGTGACGTTTCTTGAGAGCGAGAACCCGACGAGACACAGGCCGAACGCCGCCGAACCGCCGAGCACGTAAAAACCTTTGCGCCGGAGATTGCCGAGAAACGTGAGCATCAGCGCGGCGAGAAACGAACCGCCGCCCGCCACGCCCATCATCACGGAGAGGCCGGTTTCGCCGAGGCCGAGCACGTCGCGCGTAAACAGGGGCATCAGCGTCATGTAGGGCGCGCCGAACAAGCTCGCCACCGCCGAGATCAAAAGCAGCAGGAAGACGCGCGGACGGCTCCACACGTAGCGAAAGCCGTTCATCAGGTCGTGCCACATCGTCTGCCGCTCGCCGGTCTCCGCCCGCGCGACCACGGTCGTCCCGTCCGGCGATTCGAGCCGCACCAGCGAGAGCGCGATGATGATCGCGATGAACGAGAGGCCGTTGACGAAGAAGCAGCCCGCCAGCCCGAAGAGTTGGAAGCCGACCCCGGCGAGCGCGGGGCCGACGACGCGCGAGAGTTGAAACTGCGTCGAATTGAGCGCGATGGCGTTCGTCAAATCTTCGCGCCCGACGAGGTCAATCGTGATGGCCTGATACGAAGGCGAGGCGAGCGAGAAGCAGCAGCCCGTGATGAACGAGGCCACGAGAATGATCCAGACGTGACCCGCGTCGCTGACTGTCCCGGTGGCGATCAGGAGCGCGAGCGCGAGCGCGGTCAGCCCCGCGCCCGCCTGCGTGTAGATGATCAGACGCTTGCGGTCGATGCGGTCGGCGAAGACGCCGCCGAGCAGCGTCAGGACGAGGCCGGGCGAAGTCGCGGCGAAGCCGTCAACGCCGAGCCAGAAGGCCGAGTCCGTGAGTTGGAGGACGAGCCAGCCTTGCGCCACCGTCTGCATCCACGTGCCGATGTTCGACAGGAACGCGCCCGCCCAGAACAGGCGGAAGTTACGGTGCCTGAGCGCGCGAAACATCTCGCTCGAACGAGCCGCTTGCGCGGCGTGTGGCTCAACCAGTGCGGGCATGATTTAACTTGATAACATCCGAAAGCCGTTTCACTCAAACCGCCGCCGCGACGGGTCGTAACTTTTCGCCCGCGCCGCGCCGTATCAGAACTGTTTTGCAGCCGGGCGTCGAGTCGTGGTCTAATCGCGATCAAGCCGAAGCCCGCGCACGGGTTTTGCAGTTTTCATCTTCAGTCTTCAGGAGAATTTTATGACACGTCTGCCAGCGCGCCTTAGCCCGTTTGTCGTGAGCGTCTGTTTGATTTTGTTCGCCTGCCACGCGGCAACCGGACAGGCGCACGCGCAATCAACTTCCCGGCCACAAATGTTACTCAAGATGCAACAGCCCACCACCGCCGACAAGCCCGCGGCCATCCCGGCGGCCAACCCCGCCGATGTCAATTCGCTCGACGCCATCCTCGCCGCCGTCTACGATTCCATCTCCGGCGCGAAGGGCAAAGCGCGCAACTGGGATCGCTTCCGCTCGCTCTTTATCCCCGGCGCGCGTCTCATCCCGACCTTCAAACGCCCGACGGGAGAATTCATCTCGCGCGTGCTCACGCCCGAAGAGTTCGTCAAGTCTTCCGGCAAGTTTATGGAGGAACAGGGATTCTTCGAGCGGGCGATTGCCAACCACGTCGAGACGTTCGGCAACATCGCGCAGGTCTTCAGCGTCTACGAGGGACGCCACGACACCGCCGACCCGAAGCCCTTCGTGCGCGGCATCAACAGTATTCAACTCATGAACGACGGCAAACGCTGGTGGGTCGTGACGATCTTCTGGCAGGCCGAAGACGAGGCCACCCCGCTCCCGCAGAAATATCTCACGGCGGAGAAAAAGAAATAGCCCCGGCGGCTTGTTGCCGCCGTCGCCCGCATGGCGGCGATGCTTTCCGGGCGGCGCGAAGGAGACGGCATGATTCGCGAGAAGCTGATTGAGAACGAGATCGGCGTGAGCCGGAAGTTTCGGCTGCGCGGGCGCGAGGTGTCGCGTATCGAGGCTCTGAGCGATGCGGTGTTCGGCTTCGCCATCACGCTGCTCGTCGTCTCGCTCGAAGTGCCGCAGACGTTCGATGCGCTGATGGCGATGATGCGCGGCTTCATCGCCTTCGCCATCTGCTTCGCAATGCTCGTCCTCGTCTGGTATCAGCAGTACAAATTCTTCCGCCGTTACGGTTTGAACGACCCGCTGACGTTTGTCTTAAACGCCGCGCTGCTCTTCGTGGTGCTGTTTTACGTCTACCCGCTGAAGTTCGTCTGGACGCTGCTCGTGAACATGATGCTAGGCGTGGATAACCGCGTGCGGCTGCCGACGGGCGATTTGGTGTTGCCGGTGGCGAACGATCAGATGGGGCAGATGATGGTCGTCTTCAGCATCGGTTACGTGGCGGTCTTTCTCGTCTTCGCGCTGCTCTACCTGCGCGCCTACACCAAGCGCGCGGAGTTGGAGTTGAACCCGCTCGAAGTGCTGGACACGCGGACGGAGCTGGCGGAGAACATTCTGCACGTCTGTGTCGGGCTGCTCTCGATTGGCCTCGCCAGCCGGGGCAGCCGCGGCTTCGTCGCGCTGGCGGGTTTCATTTACATGCTCATCGGCCCGGTGATGACCATTAACGGAATGATCATGGCGAGAAAGCGAAGGAAGCTGGAAGCTACTTTGACGGCGAGCGCGCCCGGCACGGAACCGCCGGAGGCAAGCGAGGCGAGCGCGGAGGAACATATCATCGAGGCGTCGCAGACCGCGCGAACGTGAGGCCCCGCGCTCTGGCATCAACTCTCACGAAAGCCTCGTCTTCGCCGCCCGCAGCCGTGTCCGCGTTCGAACGACTTTCACTGTGACCCCGCGCGCCGCCACTCGGAGAGCGGCTTCCCGCTTCCGCCGCGACGCGCCGCCACGATCTCTGCGAGCACGGCGAGCGCGACCTCTTCCGGCGAAACCGCGCCGATGTCGAGGCCAATCGGCGCACGCACCTCCCTTAAAATTTCATCCGCGATGCCCGACTCGCGCAGGCGTTCCAGCACGATGTTCGTGCGCCGCCGGCTGCCGATCATTCCCACGTAATCCGGCCTCGCGGCCATGACGGCGCGCATACATTCCTCATCCTCGTTGTGGCCGCGCGTGACGACGGCGACGTAAACGCCGCGCCCCTTGCCCGCCGAAGTTTGCACGGCGCGCTCCCAGCCTTCTCCCGCCACGACGAGTTCGATCCCCGTTTCCGGGAAGCGCGCGCGGGTGACGAAATCCGCGCGGTCGTCTATCAGCGTAACGCGATAGCCGACGGATGCGGCGAGGCGTGCGAGCGATGCGCCGACGTGTCCCGCCCCGCACACGACGACACGCGGCTCGCCCTCGACGCGCTCAAACAGGACGCGCGCCCCTTGCCATTCAGGAAGTTCCGGCGCGAACTCTTCAACCTTGAAGGTCTGCGCCTCGGCGCGCGAGTTGAGAAAGAGGACGGCGCGGCGCGCGATTGCTTCGTCGAGCGCGGCATCGTTTGTGCCGCCCGTCGCGGGTGCTCCCGAACTGTTGATGAGTAACTTTGTGCCCGCGCGGTGTGGCGGCGGGGCTTCGACGAGTGTGGCGAGCGCGGCGAACTCGCCGTCTTCCAGCACGCGCGCGATTGATTCGGCGAGATGCTTCGCGCCGTCAAGCCCGTCGGTCGCCCCGTCCATCTTCAGCGCGCGCGTTTGGCGGGAGAGTTGGAAGTGACGGGCTTTGCCAGCCCCAGAGCGGAGAGCGCGCGGCGTGCGATCCACAGCGGCCCGATGAGCAAGTAGACCGGATTGCGGAAGAACGCTGGCTGATTGCCCTCGATCCAGTGGCCGACGAACTGTAGAATCCACCCCACAATGAACAGCGCGAGCGCCCAACGCCAACTGAAAAAGAAGAGCGGCAGACTCAAGACGATCATCGGGATGCCGATGCTGTGCGTCAGACGGTTCAGCGGATGCCGGTGCTTCGCCTTGTAATCTTCCATGAAAGATGCGGGCATGTTGTTCGGTTCTCCTCTCGCCGGGGGATTATACGAAGGTCTGTCGAAAATGTAACTGCGAGGCGGGCGGGAGCTTCCGGCATCCGAGGCGCGAGACGCGCGTGCGACTAAGCGAGCGGAGCGTCGCCGGGTTTTCTCGCGGCCTCCCACACGTCTATGAAAATCTCCATCGTGCCGCCGCAGACCATGCCCTCCTCGCTGGCCTCGTCAGCCGTGAGTTTGAACTTGTGCAAGCCCGCCGCGCCCGTCCGCATCGCCTCGCAGGCTTCAGCCCAGACCTCCGCCTCGATGCATCCGCCGCCGACCGTGCCCGCCACATCGTTGTTCTCGAAGAAGAGCATTTTCGCCCCGCGACGCTGCGGAGTCGAGCCACGCGTGTGCGCGACCGTCGCCACGACTACGCGCTCGCCCTTCGCGTTCCTCTCCGCGATCAGACGATAAATTTCGGCCTGTGAGATCGTACCCATAAAATTAAGCGAAGAGAGATTAATAAGAGAAGCACTCAAGCGATTGAAGGCTTCTCTTATTAATCTCTCTTCCTTCATCCTTTCATTGCAGCGGCGGCGGCGTGGCTGTCGGCGTCGGTGAAGGCGTGGCGCGCGGAACGTTGAAAGTGCCCTCGTCGCCGCTTTCGAGTTCGCGTTGCGTCGCGTCTTCCAGTTGCGTGCGGAGACGCCCGACGAGTTGGTCAGCATTGTTGAGCGCGGTTTCGAGTCGCGTGCGGCTTGCCTGTAGTACGTCGAGTTGCGTGCGGAGGCGACCCTTCTCGGCGGTGAGTTGGCGGCGTATGGTGTCGCGCAATTCGTCAGGGCGAAACGTTCCGGTCAGCGCGGCCTGCCGCTCGATGCTTTCGGGACGCAACTGCTCGTCCACCCGATCCATCTGCGCCAGCAAACCGGCCTCCTTCTCCAACACGTCGCGCAGTTGCGTCTGCAAATTTTCGGCGCGCTGCTCGGCGCGCGTCAGGCGTTC
>DASPJG010000496.1:0-3971 GCA_035628755.1 Pyrinomonadaceae bacterium | reverse complement strand
CACTATCTCGGCATCGGCATCTCCAACCTCATCGTCGGACTCAGCCCGGAGGCGGTCGTCGTCGGCGGCCCCATCGCGCGCGCGTGGCCGCTCGTCGGCGGCGCGCTCGGCAAAACGATTCAACGCAGCGTCCGCCGCGGTCTCCCCTCCGCGCTCATCATGCCTTCCGTCCTCGGCGATCACCCGACGCTCATGGGCGCGATCAGCCTCGTCCTCGCGCGTAAGTTCGCCTCCATCGCGGCGGCGTAATTCGCTTATAACCACTTCGTCATCAGGTAGCGATCATGCGGGCGAAAGCCCGCCCGTCGGTACAAGCCCTGCGCCCGCGCGTTGCCCCGCCCCACTTCCAGATGCAGCGCGGCGATCCCTTCCTCGCGGCAGACTTCGGCGGCAAATTCGATGCTCGCCTGACCGATCCCTCTTCCGCGAAAACTCTCGCGCAGGTAAAGTTCGTCAACGAAGGCGTCGCGCCCGCGAAACTCAAGGCTGAAGCCGAACGTCAAGACGAGATAGCCCGCCGTCTCCGCGCCCAGGCGGATCAGGTGTATCACCCCGAACCTGCGTTCGCCCAAAATTTGCTGCAGCGCAACGCGCGCCGCCGCTTCGTCGAACGCTATGTGGTCGAACGCATAAAACTCTCGCATCAACTCGACGAGTTCGTCGGCGTCCGGCGCACCGGCAAGAGTAAAGACAGGTTTCATGGAATCCGCTTTTCGATGGCGGGGTGAAACGGGTTCGACCCCGCCTCTCTCGCGCTACTTCGCGCCTTTGCCCTGCGTGATAGTTACGACGCGATCAACGCCGGGGACGCTCACGGTTTCGAGCGTGCCATCAGGCCACTTCACTTCGAGCTTGTCGAGTTTGGCGGCTGCGCCGAGTCCGATGTGCAGACACGGATCATTTTGCGAGGCGAAGCCCGCGCCGCTGACGAGGTCGAGACGCTGGCGCAGCGCGCCGGTTGTCGCGTAGACGATTGCGCCGGTCGCGTCGCGCGGGCTTTTCTTCGCCGTGTCGCCGGAGAGACGGATGATGAGCCAGTGGTTTTTCGCCTCGCTCACGTTGCGCAGGAGGGCGGGCGCGGAGTCGATGTTGTTGACAACGGCATCGAGTCGCCCGTCGCCGTCGAGGTCTGCAACGGCGAGGCCGCGCGCGGAGTAGGCGTTGGCGAGCGCGCTTCCCGGCGCGGCGGCGACGCGTTCGAAGAGGCGTCCGCTCGCGCCCGCCTGCGCGCCCCGCGCGTTGGCGACGTTGCGAAAGAGAAGCATCTGCTGCGCCCAACTCGTGCCCCACTGGTGAGCGTCAACCGTCGGGTAGACGTGGCCGTTGGCGACGAGCACGTCCTTCCAGCCGTCGTTGTCGTAGTCGAGGAAGGTCGCGCCCCAGCCGAGGAAGGGGATGGTCGGCTCGCCGTGCCCGGCCTGAAAGGTCATGTCGGTGAAGTTGCCTTCGCCGTCGTTGCGATAGAGCGTGTTCGAGTCGTCGGAGAAATTGGTGACGTAGAAATCGACGCGCCCGTCGTTGTCATAGTCGCCGACGCCGAGACCCATCCCGGCCTGCTCGCGCCCGTTCTCGTTCAAGGCGATGCCCGACTCGTAGCCGACCTCTTCAAACTTGCCGCCGCCCCGGTTCAGGTAAAGCTGGTTCGGCGTGGAATCGTTGATGACGATGAGGTCGAGCAGGTCATCGTCGTTTGCGTGGACGAAGGCCGACGCGAAACCGTAGTAGCCCTGCGGGTCGTGCGTGCCGGTCTGCTTGCTCACGTCCTCAAACGTGCCGTCCGCCTTTTGACGATAGAGCGTGTCGCCCTCGCCCTTCAGCCCGCGTGGGCCGCACATGACGGGCGCGCCGCGAAACTGGCAGAAATTCTGCGCCACCGCGCCGGGCTTGTTCGCGTCCGAAGGGTTCGCCGGTAAACTCTTCAAGTCGAATTCGACGTAGCCGGGCACGAAGAGATCGAGCCGCCCGTCGCGGTCGTAGTCGCCGAAGGTCGCGCCCGTCGACCAGCCCTTGCGCGCGACGCCGAGTTTCTCCGCCACGTCGGCAAACGTGCCGTCGCCGTTGTTGCGGTAGAGACGCGACGTGCCGTAGTTCGAGACGTACATGTCAGGGCGGCCATCGTTGTCGTAGTCGCCGACGGCGACGCCCATGCCCCAGCGTTCGTTGGCGACGCCCGCTTTCTCCGTCACGTCCTCGAATTTCCAGTTGCCCAGATTCCGGTAGAGCGCGGCGCGCGGCGAACGCTCTTTGCCCGCGAGCGCGGCGAAAGTAGAGCCGTTCACAAGGTAGATGTCGGGTCGCCCGTCCGCATCGTAATCGAAGACGGCGACGCCGCCCGAAGGCGTGTCCAGAATGTAGTCCTTCGCCGCGTTGCCCGAGCGATGACGAAAGGCTGCGAGCGCGGTTTTGGCCGTCACGTCTTCAAAGACGACGGGCGCTTTCGCGTCCGTGATATTGACGGTGCGTTTCGTCGTGTAGGTGCGCGCTTCGCCCGTGGCGGTTCCGCCCATGCCCTGCGGCGGCGTCTGCTGCGCGAGGAGCGCGGCGGGGAACATGAGCGACAGGCCGAGCGCGATGGCCGGCAGCGCACGCGCGGCGCGGCCTCGCGCGAGAATTTTATAAAGCATCAATTTTCTTTCCTGCACAACTGAGACCTGACGTTGATCCGGCTCCGGCGAATGAGAGAACAACATAGCGAGTCGTTTAGTTGCGTGTCAAAGCGGGGAAGGTTGCGCCGCAGGCGGCAGCTTCTAAGGTTCTTTGATCACTATGTAACGATCAATCTCCGGCTTCGTGATCGTCTGTTTCCGCCCGCTCGGCCAGCGAACTTCAACGGTTGAAACGCCCGTCGCCGCGCCGAGGCCGACGAGGAGGCGCGGGTCGTTCGCGGAGAGGTAGCTGCCGGAGTTCGTCACGTCGAAAGTTTGTTTGCGCCCCGTCGCATCGGTGACGACGACGCGCGCGCCCGTGCCCGCGCGGTGTGATTTCGTGCCGGTGAGCGAGAGGCCGAGCCAGTGGTTCTTCGCGCCGTCGTTGCGCAGGACGACGGGCGCGCCGTCGGTTGCGGCCATCACGATGTCCGTGTCGCCGTCGTTGTCGAGGTCGCCGAAGGCCGCGCCGCGCGCCGCATAGCTCTGGCTGAAACTCGCGCCCGCCGAGGCCGAGACGTTGGCGAACGTGTGCGCCCTGCCCTGTCTGCTGGCGGGCGTGCCGCGCATGAGGAGCGGCGTCTGTTTGTACTTGAGATAACTCGTCGTCCGCTCAATCGTGTCGAGGACATGCCCCTGCGCGACGAAGATGTCGCGCCAGCCATCGTTGTCCGCGTCGAAGAAACGCGTGCCCCAACCGGAGTAGAGCAGCGTGATCTGGCCGACGCCGGAAGTTTGCGTGACGTAGTTGAAAGACATCTCGCCGGTGTTGTGATAGAGCGGGTAAGTTTCGTTCGAGAGGGCGGTGATGAAGATGTCCGGGCGACCGTCGTTGTCGTAGTCGGCGGCGTCCACGCCCATCCCGGCGAAGGTCTTGCCGTTCTCGTCGTAGCCGACGCCCGCGACGAGCGCGACATCCTCAAACGTGCCGTCGCCGCGATTGTGATAGAGCGACTGGCGGACGCTGTCGTTGGCGACGATGATGTCCGTGAACCCATCCGCGTCGAAATCGGCGAAAGCAACGCCGAGACCTTTGCCGCCGGGGTCTGTGATCTTGGCCGCCGCGCTCACGTCTTCAAACGTGCCGTCAGCCCGCTGGCGATAGAGGATGTTCGACGCGCCTTTGAAGTTGTCGGGATGACAGTAGGCGCGCACCCCCGGCGGCGGCTCGCCGCAATAGAGATCGCCGCGCGCGAAGTCCCACTCCATGTAGCGCGCGACGAAGAGATCGAGCCGCCCGTCGTTGTTGTAGTCGAACCAGCCCGCGCTCGTTGACCAGCCACCGCCCGCGACGCCGAGTTTCCCCGACACGTCTTCAAACGTGCC
>DASPJG010000495.1:0-12041 GCA_035628755.1 Pyrinomonadaceae bacterium | reverse complement strand
AAAAAGCGCGCCCCTGCCAGTCGAAATTGTAGCCCCACGCCGCGCCGCTCCCGCCTTCGAGCCGCGCCGAGAGCAACTCGTCCAAAAGCCCGCGCGCTTCCCTCTCCGCCGCGTCCTCGCCCGCGAGGGCGCGAAAACGCGAGAGCGCGGCGAGCGCGAATAGAGCCGTGCCCTTCGCGTTCCGCCCGGCGGGCACGAGCGCGGGCGTGCGCAAACTGAAGGGCGCGCGTTTGAACGCCTGCGTCCACGCGAGCCGCGCCACGCGCGAACGCCGGAGCGGCGTCGCCCGAAACACGCGACTGTTCAACCCGTCGAACGGATCGTGCCCCGCCCACTCGCGCGCGCGACACCACGCACCTAACTTTTCATAAGCAGCTTCAATAACTTCCTTAAAAGCAGTATTGGATAAAGTGTGGCTCATTTCTTATTAAAGTTCTGAGCCGAGGCCACAGTCTCGTTTAGCAACTCGCAATGCCCGTATCATAGGCCAATTTCCAACCGTAATTGTTTTAAGTTCAACTCGGCTGCGTATAACTCTCCTATAGATTCAGTGTCAATGTGTCTATAGCGAGATTGGAACTCTGCAAACGACGACATCACTTGCTGATATTTCTTTTTTTCATTAGAAATGACGTAAAGGCCGACACTTGCGTAATCAATCAGCGTTGCCATTCTTCCAACTCCCGACCACGTTCCAGTTGAAAGCTCAACTTCAAATGCACATTCAGGAATTAAATTCTGATTCTTTTCACGAAACCACAGCACATCAATTTGTCGCAGAAGGTTGTATTGAGAGAATTGAAGTTCAGGGCACGTTTGTAGCGTTGCGATTTCTAGCAACTGTCTTCCATTGAACTTTTTCGATTTGTTCGGACAAAAAGTAAGATAGCCGCGAACATTACCTATCTCTAACAATCTGCCCTGAAGGATTGAATGTAAGCTCTCCTCAACACTATTCTTGTCGCGAGTTAAAATCTTCGGTGGATTCAAAAGGAGAGACCAAGAATTAATAAAGGCTGAGCAATCTAAACGATTGTTACGTCCACTCAACACAATATTCAAATCCCGGTCAATGTTTATCTTATACTCACCATTTCTATCATGGCTGATGTTTGGCAGGTTATTAAGTAGTAGGTGAGCCGGAATAATTAGCGTTCGATTAATAGAGCCACAGATAAAGATGAAGAAAGGATTATCTAAATTCGCAACTTCTTCCGCATGAATGTAATTCAGGCCAAAAAAGTATCTTCTATTTCCATCCGACGCAGCGCGGATCAAGACGCTTGCGTCGCCGATCTTGTAAGCGCGCGCTTTGAGAATACGAATCGGCTCGACGCTGCTTAGTAACTGAGCCGCTTTTCGTAGAAATTCTTGTGCAAGTATTTCAGTAGGGGCAACTCTACTAACCATAGATACACTATCCATCTGAAAGTTGATTTACTTCGGGTGACTCATTTACTGTTATTTCAATCTGCTCAATACGGAAGTTGCGCTCTGCTTGCTCTTTAATGGTGGAACCATCTGTATGAACTACATAGAACTCAGCCAGACTTTGCGCAGCTTCCGCGCTTTCCGCTTGAATAGTAATCAGGAGTGAACTCGTTAGTGAAACTTCATAACGTGGCATAACTTTCTCCTTAATAGTTCTTAGGAAGAAAAATCTAGTTATATGAACGTTCGCCAATAAAGGCATTGAAGGCGGAAACATCCACTCCAACCGCGTGTAAGCCAAGTTCATTCGCCTGCACTAAAGTTGTCCCGCTGCCAGAGAATGGGTCTAATACCACATCACCTTTTTGGAAGAAAACCTCTCGCTTGAATTCGTCTGTATGGGTGTCCAGAAAATATTCGACGAGTTGGGGTATAAATTTCCCTTTATAGGGGTGAAGACGATGGACATGTTTTGTCGTGTCAGCTTCTTTCAAATGGTCAAACGATAGATGCCAATTTAAATCTTCGCCGAGTTTATCTTTCCAGGCCGCCTGCCGCTTGCCATAAAAAGAGTCGTAGTAAGCGGCGAGTTCTTGCTTGCTCACCAATGTGTTTCCCCGCTCCCCTACTCTTTTCACCTTTCCGTACTGGATAAGGTAAGAGATGTTTGAAGGGGTTACGTTTCTTTTGACATAATCGCTCGCCCAATCGCTGGCTTGTTTAATAGTCAACAAGTCCGACTCATCTTCCGGGAACAGAGTTCTATCTAACATAACGTAAGATTCGTACATGTAAATCAGGCTAACTATTCAACCCGTCGAACGGATCGTGCCCCGCCCACTCGCGCGCGACACCACGCCGCGAGACTGTCATACGCCTGCTCAAGTTCGATCATAAAAGGAGAGGGCGGCGAAGGTGCGGGGTTAGAAACAGATGCTTTAGCAGACACGTCTCGAACGGCCTCTAGCCTCTCACCTGCGGCCTCTCCTCTTTGACCTCCGGCTTCGGCTCTTTGGCCTCCGCGTTCATGCGGCGCGGCGTCTCGATGAAGCTCTCGTGCCAGAGTTCGAAGATGAGGAGCGTCCAGAGTAGTTTGCGATGGTTGGCCGCGCCGCGTTCGTGTTCGTCCTGCAAGCGCGCGACGTAGGCCGGGTCGAACAGGCCATGACGACTGAGACGCGCGGGCGACAGGAGATCGCGCGCGAGCGGGCGCAGGCGTCCTTTGAGCCACTCGGCGACGGGCACGCCGAAGCCCTTCTTGCCGCGCCGCGTGACGAACGCGGGCAGGTGCGGCGCAATCGCGCGCTTCAAAATATATTTCGTGGTGTTGCCGTGCAACTTGTACTCAAGCGGCAGCGAGGCGACGTATTCCACGAGGCGGCGGTCGAGAAACGGCGCGCGCACTTCGAGCGAGACGGCCATGCTCGTGCGGTCAACTTTCGTGAGAATGTCTTCCGCGAGATAAAGCTTCGTGTCGAGATACTGCATCCGCTCGACTGTCTCCACGGCGTCGCACTCGTCGAGCAGGGCGCGCGCGCCCGCGTAGATGTCGAAGTCGGTCGCGCCGCGGGCGGCGGGGGTGAGCAGCAGTTTTTGCTCGTCCGGCGTGAACGAGCCGAACCAGATGTGATGCCGCGTCACCAGATCGCGGTAGCGCATGCCTTCGATGAACTTGCGCGCCTTGTAGTCGAGCGAGAGGTTTTTCGTCTTGACCGGCAGGCGTTTGACGATGGATTCGACAAACAGGCGGCGCGCGGCGAGTGGCACGCGCTCGTAGAGACGGGCGATGCGGTGGGCGGGATACATCGGGTAGCCCGCGAAGATTTCGTCGCCGCCGTCGCCGCCGAGCGCGACCGTAACGTGCTGGCGCGTGAAGCGCGAGAGCAGGTAAGTCGGCACGACCGAAGGGTCGCTCAAGGGTTCGTCCATCCACGAACCGATCTCGCCGATGAGGTCGGCGGCAAGGTTCGAGTTGAGGCGTTCCTCGTGGTGATCCGTGTGCAGGAAGTCCGCGACGCCGCGCGCGTAGGATGATTCGTCGAAAGATTTTTCGGCGAACGAGATCGAGAAGGTTTTGACCGTCTCGTGCGAGGCGCGCACGGCGAGCGCGGCGACCGCCGAAGAATCCACGCCGCCGCTCAAGAGCACGCCGAGCGGCACGTCCGCCACCAGACGCAAACGCACCGAATCGGCCAGCAACTCTTCGACGCGCGCGGCGGCCTCCTCTTCCGTCGGCGTGCGTTCCGGCTTGTGATAACTCAGTTGCCAGTAAGGCCGCACTTCGATGCGCCCGTCTTCGAGCGTGAGCGCGTGCGCGGCGGGAAGTTTCTGGATGCCTTCGTAGATCGAGAGCGGTGCGGGGATGTAGTCGAACGAGAGATATTGCCGGAGCGCGTCCACGTTCAGGCGCGTGCGGACGGACGGGTGCGCGAGCATCACTTTCGGTTCCGAGGCGAACAGCAGCCGCCCCTCGAACACGCCCCAGTACAGCGGCTTCTCGCCGAACGGGTCGCGCGCGACAAACAGCCTGCGCCGCCGCGCGTCCCACAGGGCGAAGGCGAACATGCCGTTCAGGTGCGCCAGCATCCCCGTGCCGTATTCTTCATACAGGTGCGGCAGCACCTCCGTGTCCGACGAACTGCGGAACGAGTGCCCGCGGTCTTCCAGACGAGCGCGCAACTCGCGGTAGTTATAAATCTCGCCGTTCAACACGACGGCGACTTGCCCGTCCTCGCTCAGAGCGGGCTGTTCGCCCGTCGCCAGATCAATAATGGCGAGGCGTCGCATACCGAGCGCAACGCCCGTCTCGGTCATCAGTCCTTCCGAGTCAGGCCCCCGGTGCGTCATCCGCGCGCACATCGAGCGCAGCAATTCCCCCGCGCCCTCGCTTTGCGGCGTCCGCGCATCCATGTATGCCCATCCGGTGATTCCACACATAAGCAGGAAGAAAGTGAATCGTGAATCGTTAATCGTGAATAGATTACAACCGCCTTTCTCTATTCACGATTGGCGATTCACGATTCACGGCTTTTCAAATCCTATCCGCTCGCGCACGGCATAGATGGCCTTCGACTGTGATTCGTGATAGGTGCGCACGGACATCTCGGCCAGCAGCCCCATCAGGAAAAACTGGATGGCGACGGCGAACATGACGATGGCGAGGATGGGCAGCGGCGTCTGCACGAAGTCCGCCTTGTGGACGAGCTTCAGGAACAACGCCCACACCCCCGCGATGAACGAGACCGCGAACGCCAGCATGCCGAACGAGCCGAAGACGTAGATCGGTTTTGTCTGGTACGACGCCATGAACTTGATCGTGACGAGATCGAAGACGACCTTGAGCGTGCGCGACAGCCCGTACTTCGACACGCCCATCGTGCGCGCGTGATGATCCACGGGTATCTCCGTGACGCGCGCGCCCGCCCACGAAGCGTAGATCGGGATGAAGCGGTGCATCTCGCCGTAGAGCCGCACGTCTGCGAGCGAATCGCAGCGGTAGGCTTTCAGCGAGCAGCCGTAATCGTGCAGCGGCACGCCGCCGATCCATGAGATGAGACGGTTTGCCAGCATCGAGGGAAACTTCCGCGTGATGGCCTTGTCCTGACGGTTCTTGCGCCAGCCGGAAACCACATCGTAGCCCTCGTCCAATTTCTCCAGCAGGCGTTTGATGTCCGCCGGGTCGTTTTGCAAATCGGCATCCATCGGGATCAGCACGCGCCCGCGCGCCGCGTCAATCCCCGCGCTCATCGCGGCGGTCTGCCCGTAGTTGCGTCGCAGCGCGATGACCCGCACGCGCGCGTCCTGCGCCGCGATCTCGCGCAACACTTCGAGGCTGCCGTCGCTCGAACCGTCGTCCACGTAAATAATTTCCGCCGTGCGCCCGAGGGTTGCGAGCGCGTCCGTCATCTTCGCGTGGAGCGGGCGCAAATTCGGCTCCTCGTTATAGACCGGCAGAAAGACGGAGATGTCGGGCGTCTCGCCCTGCGCGCCGTCCGCCCCGTCCGTGCGCCGCACGTCAACGCGCCGACGCTTCAAAGTTTCTTCTTCTTCTTCGTAAACTCTCATCACTACTCCACCCTCCGCGCCACGCACACGGCGGAGACGCCGAAAGGAAAATTCAGTCCGCGCTGTAGCCAGAAACGCTCCGCGCCGAAGAGACGACCGAGCACGCCGTTCAAGGCCGACACGTTGATGTTGTTTTCCGACGCGGGTCGCGCGCCCGTCGCGCGCATCAGGAGGCGTCCCGCCAGAATGGGCGCGAAGAACGTCAGGTTCGCGTAGGTCGCGCGCTCGACCGCGAAGCCCGCGCCGCGCACGCGTTCCGACAGTTGCGGCAGCGTGTAGCGTCGGCGGTGATGGCTCACGTCGTCCTGCACGCCCCACAGCCACATGAAGGCCGGAACGAACAGGAGCGCGCGCCCGCCGGGGCGCAGCACCCGCCGCATCTCCCGCAAGCCCGCCGCGTCGTCGTCCAGATGCTCCACCACGTCGAGCGCGGTCACGAGATCGAATGAACCGTCTTCATAAGGCAGGCGTTCCGCCGCGCCGAGTTTCACCTGATGCAGGCCGCGCGCGCGACAGAACGCAAGCGCGTCTTCCGACACATCCACGCCCTCCGTCTCGCCAAACTGCGCGAGCATCTCAAGATTCGCGCCCGTGCCGCAGCCCACGTCGAGGATGCGCGGCGCGCGTCCCTGTAGATTCAGATCGGCGACGATACGCCGGACGAAACTTTCAAGGATGCGGCGACGCCCGGCAAACCACCAGTGCGAGCCTTCGACCTCGTACATGATGGCGTAGGTGTGCCGCTCCATCTCGCGCGGCAAGGCCGCGAGGCCGCCTGTTTTAACTTCACTCGCCATCTTCGTCCTCGTCTTCAATCCCACCCGTGATGCGGCCAAAGCCGCGCCAACTGTTCCGGTTGTGCCACCCGATTTCAACTTCCGCCGCTTCTATCTCACGCCACCACTCGGCAAACTCTGCGCGCGAAATGTAGTAGGCCGTCGGCGCGACGAGGTGGTCGAAGACGATGGTGTGTTGCTCGCGCCAGCCGAACGGGGCGATTGACTTCAGGTAGTCATTGTAAAACAAATGGCGCGCGAGTGCCGCGCCGCGCGCGCTCCGGTTCGCGGGCGCGTAGACGAGTTTCGTCGCGGCGTAGACGAGCGCGGTCGGCAGTTTCGACAGGTGGAGCAGCGCGCGGCGGCTGATGCGCGACGTGACGCGCTCGCGCAGCGGCGACACGAAGCGCGTGATCCACTCGTTGTTCTCCGCGCCGTACACCCATGCCGACAGGTGGCCGCCCGCGCGCACGCACTTCGAGAGCGCGACGAACCCCGCGCGCGGGTCTGGCAGGTGGTGCAGCACGCCCACCGAGAAGGCGTAATCGAACGCGCGCCGCCTGACGGGCAAGTGATAGATGTCGGCCTGTATGACGTGCGCGTTCGGCAGGTCGCGCGTCGCGGCATAGGCCGTCTCCACCGCGTCGCTCAAATCCACGCCGACGACATCGCGCGCGCCCCAAGCGGCGGCGAGTTGCGTGTGCCGCCCCTTCCCGCAGCCGCCTTCGAGCACGAGTTTATCTTTGAAGAACTCCGGCGCGACCGGCGCGAGCCAGCCGCGAAACTGCTCTTCGTAGCGTTCGTCGGCCTGCGTGAAGTGCTGCCACTGCCAGCCGAAGTTTTCGGCGGTCGCCGCCTTCTCCCGCTCGATTTCGTTGATGTCCGCGAAGCGCGGCACGCCGCGCCGCACGGCGAACCTGCGCTCGCAACCCGCGCACGCCAACTCGCCTTCCAGAATTTCCACCCACCCGCGCGACTCGTCCTGCCCGGCGACCGACGCCAACGCCAACTCGCCCTCACACGCAGGGCACGCGAGATATTGCAACAGACGCTCTTTCATAAATGATGATCGGATGGGCAGGATTCAGAAGACGACACACCTTGCGTCAGGCCGGTGCGGCTTTATTCCTTGAGGTACTTCCTGATTTTCATTTTCTCCCTGGTACTCTCCCATTCCGCGCTCATGTAAATGTCGCGCATTCTCGTGATCTCGAAGCCCACGTGAATCTGCGGCTGCCCCGGAGGCAACGGGGGAATATCAATGATCTCGTACACGCCGAGAGGGTAAGTCTCCGCGACTTTGCCTTTATCACCCCGGAACACGTTGATCTGGATGGAAGTCTGGCTATGGGCAGCCGTGCTAAAAATTTCATCCGCCCGGCAGGGGATGCGGCTCCCCTTCCGAATCAGCGGAGTGAACACATCTCCCGACGTTTCTATCCCAAGCGACTCGACACATACGCCATCAATGCCAACCATCGGCGAATTCAACTCGACGGGCGCGGAAATAAAAACGCCGACGCAGAGAGGCTTGGGAGACTTACCGAAAAGAGCGCGTAAGATATTCATCACCTTTCCTCTCTGAACCACGCGACGAAGCGGCGGATGCCTTCCTCGATCTGCGTCTGCGGGTTGTAGCCGAGCAGGCGGCGCGCTTTGGAGATGTCGGCGAAGGTCTGCGGCACGTCGCCGGGCTGCATGGGTTGGCGTTCGATGACGGCCTTGCGCCCAAGTTCCCCTTCGAGCAGCGCGATCAGTTCGCGCAACTCGACCGTGCGCGATTCGCCGAGGTTGATCGCCTCGTAGTCGCTCGCTGTGTAGTCAATGGCGGCGCGCACGCCCGCGATGATGTCTTCGATGTAGGTGTAGTCGCGCCGCGTCGTGCCGTCGCCGAAGACAGGGATCGGCTGTCCCTGCGAAATCAACTTCGCAAACTTGTGAATCGCCAGATCGGGACGCTGCCGCGCGCCGTAGACGGTGAAGAAGCGCAGGGCGACGCAGCGCAGGCGGTGCAGGTGCGCGTAGGTGTGGCAGAGCATTTCGCCCGCGGCCTTCGTCGCCGCGTAGGGGCTGATGGTCTGCCGGATCGGGTCGTCTTCCGAAAAAGGCACTTTCGCGTTGATGCCGTAGACGGACGAGGACGAGCCGAAGACGAACTGCGGCACGCCCGTCGCGCGCGCGCATTCGAGCAGGTTGAGCGTCCCCGTGATGTTCGTCTCCGCGTACAGGAACGGCTCAGTCAGCGACGGGCGCACGCCCGCGCGCGCCGCGAGGTGGACGATGCAATCGAAACGCGCGGCGGCGAACACTCGCTCCAGCGCGTCGCGGTCGCGGATGTCCGCTTCGACCAACTCATAATCGTCTCGCGTCAGGTGCGGCGCGACGTTGGCGCGTTTGAGCGCGGGCGCGTAGAAATCGTTGAAGTCGTCCACGACCGTCACGCGCCACGCGTCCTCCGCGAGCAGGCGTTCGACGAGGTGCGAGCCGATGAAGCCCGCGCCGCCCGTCACCAGAATGTTTCGCTTATTCGTCAAGCCGTTTTCGCCTCTCCCTTGCGCGCGTAAATCCACAGGTGCCAGCCCCAGCGCGCGGCCAGACGCGCTTCAAACCCGCGCGAGAGCAGATTGCCGACGACGGGCAGCCAGCGTTTATTCAAAAAGTGCGTGGCCGTCTCGACCTCCGCGAAGTCGCGGAACAACTCGCGCGCCTCGCGCCGCGAATAGACGCGCGCCAGCGGATTGCCCGCGCCGTCCGTGTTGCGGTTCAAAAACTCACCCGGCGCGAGATAACTCTCCGCGTCCTGCCTGACGCGCGCCGCGTGCTCGCGCAGAGACGCGACCGGCTCGCCCGTCAAACGATGCGCCAATCTCAAGCCCGCTTCCCGTTTCAACAGGTGCGCGCCCGCGCGCCGCAGCAGGTTGATGTTCACGCGATAGTTATACGAGTTGCGATGATAAAGCATCACCACCGCGCGCCCGCGCGGCCTGAGCACGCGATGCACCTCGCTGACGGCGCGCGCCGTGTCCGGCGTGTGATGCAGGACGCCGTGCGAATAGACGAGATCGAAAGAGGCGTCCGGGAAATCCAGTTGCTCCGCGTCCGCCGTGCGAAACTCTCCCTTGAGGCCGTACACCTCAAAACACCTGCGCGCCAAGCCCACCGCCGCGTCCGTCAAATCCACGCCCGTATAATCCGCGCCCGCGCGCGCAAACTGCGCCCCGTCCGTCCCCAGCCCGCACCCGATCTCCAGCACGCGCAAACCGCGCGCCCGCCCGAACGACGCCGCCGACGGAATGTGCCACTCCGTCCCGTATCGGTGCTCCGCCACACGCTCGTAAAATTCACGCGACCCCATCTCAGCGTCCGTAAACTTCGTCCCGCACGGGTTCGCCTGCCAAAAGGCGCGCACCTCTTCCTTCAACCTGTTCCCGTTATTACTCATGGAGAGCCTGCCTGCGCCAGCGCACGCCCTATCATTCACGCGCGCCAACACGCACGGAAAGAGACACACGCCCCACGCGAAACAGTGAAATTAACACGCCCCATTCGCGCCCGACAAGCGACCGCTAAGCGCGACAGTGGGGTAATAGTGTGTATGCTCTACAAAGATTTTTGACAGGATAGGAATGGCACACTGGCAAGACCTAGTTCGGACATACGAGAGTCCGATGATTCTCATATGATAGTCATAGGATTAAGATATACCGATATATACTTGCTAGGCTTTGGCGCAAAAGTTCGATTTGATGCAAAAGTAAGCGAGTTGATGAAAAAGTCGGAGAGCAGCCCTACGTTGGCAGGTCTTTTTGCGGGCGAGTTTTATTTAACAGGTCTACACCTTTATGGTTAAGCCATAACTCGACTTTACCATCCGACGTTATTCTAGCTATGAACGGGCGACGTTGGTTCTCTAAAACGCCGATTATCTTCTGAATCCCTTTAATGACGGCCTGCGCATTTTCTTCGCCCGTCGCGCTTGTCTTAATTAAGAAAAAAGCGGCGAGGCCATGTGTGAATATGGCTTGCCGCTCCAACGGATTTTTCTTTATAGCTTTATCCTTAGCTAGTACGATCCAGCCTTCCTCACCACACTTTTGCAGCCATGCGGTATCAGGGGCATCATGCTCAAAATGGTCAGCATGAACTTCCACGGTGAGGCCGACTTTACGAAGGGCTTCGGGAACGATTACCCTACCGAGAGACCTGTCTACAAAGAACGTAAAAGGCTCAAGCCGCTTTGCGGGCATCTCCTTCGTATCGGACTGCTTCTTCGACTTGTGTCGGCGTGATTTCATAGTCCCTAGCCAAGTCGTCGAAGGTGTCCCCCGCGTAAAATCTTTCCGCAATAACGTCTGTAGGGACTCCAGTGCCAACAAGGACTGGTCTACCGAAGGAAATCAATGGATCGATCATCACTCTTTTAGGCTCATCAATAGATGGGTCTTTCTTGAGGAACGGGTAGAGTCTTACAACTCCTGCACTTATATTCCTATCAATTCGACGCAAGTAGCCTGATACAACCTCCGCCATTTCAACCTGTCCATTTTGGGAAATGTTAATGAGGTGATCTAATTTCCTGATGAACAGATTTACGCCGTCAGTCTCGAAGAGTTGATCGGCCAATGGGTGCGGAGAGGGAAATTGTTCCTCAAGAAAACTCAGACCTTTGCGGACTTTTGGGAAGGAAACATTTTCGAGACGACGCATCCCGCCAAGGACATGCGCCTCTACCAAGTTCATAAATGATAAAACTGGAACATTTGGCTTCGGTAGCTTGATGACAGGGGCAAGCCCGCCTTTCGTCTGATACTTCCATCCCATCACCCAATCCCTGATAGTCCTTTGGGGAATTTTAAGATAGCGAGAAGCACGCGGAATCGTATACAGAGGAACCTCACGCGGGTCATCGCCCCCGTAAGTTTTCCTAATGTGCCTGCTGTAGTTTAAGTCGGCCATAGTGTGACCTTAATAAGGACGGAACAATGTAGTTAACGTTGCAGTATAACGGATTCGGTGAATTATTAAAACGTTTATTCGGAGGTGAAAACAATGTATTCCCTACGCAAGCTGCCCTCCTTACAACCACTTTAAATATCAGATAATAAAGTAACTAACCCTAGATTTCATTTATGAAAAAAAATGTATCATACATGTAACATCAAGAGGGAAAAGAATGGCTCTGCTAAGTGCGCTAACACTCAACAGACCCTATTTGACAACAGCGTGATTAAGCACGCTGCCGCCAACGTCAATGCATTGAGCCTCAATCCGCCTACCGAAAGCAAGAGGCACACAATGAAATCCGCAAGCAAATCTTACCCACAAAAATGGAACGAATACACCGCCGCAGGACGTGCGTGGCACGCGTAGTAAAGCATGGCGGGCGGCTGTCAATCCATAAAGGCGCGTTGCCAGAGTTCGAGCGTGAGGAGTTGGAAGACTTGAAGGTTGTAGTCCTCGCGGCCAGAGAGGTTGGCGTCAATGATGCGGCGGACTTCGGCGGGGCGGAAGAGGCCGCGTCGGCGGACGGTTTCCTCTGACAATAAATCTTCGACCATCATGCGGAGCGCGCCGCGCAGCCAGGAGCGGACGGGCGCGCCGAAGCCCGCCTTCTTGCGCCAGACGATCTCTTTCGGGAGCAGGCTTTCGGCGGCGCGTTTCAAAATGTACTTTCGTTTCAGGCCGCGCAGTTTCAGATTGACGGGCATGCGCGCGGCGAGTTCGACGAGTTCGACGTTGAGGAAAGGCACGCGCACTTCGAGCGTCGCG
>DASPJG010000494.1:0-3388 GCA_035628755.1 Pyrinomonadaceae bacterium | reverse complement strand
TCAGAACACCTGCATCAACCAGAAGCCGATCGTCCGCAAAGGCGATCATGTGGTTAAAGGGCAGGTTCTGGCCGATGGTCCGTGTACCGAGAAGGGTGAACTCGCGCTCGGCCGCAATGTGCTGGTCGCGTTCATGCCATGGCGCGGCTACAACTTCGAGGACGCCATCCTCGTCTCCGAGCGGCTCGTCAAGGACGACTACTACACTTCGATCCACATCGAGGAGTTGGAGATCGAGGCGCGCGACACGAAACTCGGCCCCGAAGAGATCACGCGCGACATCCCGAACGTCGGCGAGAACATGCTGCGCGATCTGGACGATTCGGGCATCATCCGCATCGGCGCGCAGGTCAAGCCCGGCTCGATCCTCGTCGGCAAGGTGACGCCGAAGGGCGAGACGCAACTGACGGCGGAAGAGAAGTTGCTGCGCGCCATCTTCGGCGAAAAGGCGGGCGACGTGAAGGACGCGAGCTTGCAGTGCCCTCCGGGCATTGACGGCACGGTCGTTGACGTGCAGGTCTTCACGCGCAAGGGTCAGGAGCGCGACGCGCGTTCGATGGCGATTGAGGAAGAGGAAGAGAACCGCCTGCGGCGCGACCTTGAAGACGAGATGCGCATTCTGCGCGAGCAGCGCGACCAGCGCATCTACGAACTCTTCGAGGGGCGCAAGCTCTCCGCCGATCTCCTCGTGGACAAGGAAGTTCGCATTCCGAAGAACGAGACGATCACGCGGGAGATGCTGCAAGGCGTCGAGCCGAAGGCTCTGCGCAAGGCGCATCTGGCTTCGACGCGCGTTGACGTGGCGGCGGAAGTCAAAGAGTACGAGGATCGCACGGATCGTCAGGTCAAGATTCTGACGGACATCTACGAAGACAAGATTTCAAAGTTGCGGCAGGGCGACGAACTCGCCCCCGGCGTGATCAAGATGGTCAAAGTCTTCATCGCCATGAAGAGGAAGCTCTCGGTCGGCGACAAGATGGCCGGGCGTCACGGCAACAAGGGCGTCATCGCGCGCATCCTGCCCGAAGAGGACATGCCCTACCTGCCGGACGGCACGCCCGTCGACATCGTGCTGAACCCGCTCGGCGTGCCTTCGCGCATGAACGTCGGGCAGATTTTGGAGACGCACCTCGGCTGGGCGGCGCGCGTGCTCGGCGTCCACTTTGCGACACCCGTCTTCGACGGCGCGACCGAGCCTGAGATCAAGCAGAAGTTGAAGGAAGCGACTGCCTCCCTGCGCGAGCAGGGGTTGCCGGACATCGTCGGCGATTCGGGCAAGACCGTGCTCTACGACGGTCTCTCCGGCGAGGCGTTCGAGCAGAAAGTGACCATCGGTTACATCTACATGCTCAAACTCTCGCACCTCGTTGACGACAAGATTCACGCGCGCTCAATCGGGCCGTACAGCCTGATCACGCAGCAGCCGCTCGGCGGCAAGGCGCAATTCGGCGGCCAGCGTTTCGGCGAGATGGAAGTCTGGGCTTTGGAAGCCTACGGTGCGGCGCACATTCTGCAAGAGCTTCTGACGGCCAAGTCGGACGACGTGGCCGGACGCTCGAAGATTTACGAGGCCATCGTCAAAGGCGAAGCCGATTTCAACCCCGGCGTGCCGGAGTCGTTCAACGTCCTCGTGCGCGAACTGCAATCGCTCTGCCTCGACGTTGAATTGATCGACCGCAACGCCGCGCCTGACGAAACCTCCGACGGCGCGGGCAAGCCGGTCGTCGCGCTGCTCGGCGGCACGGAAGGATAGCAAAGTAAGCAGTGGGCGGTGGGCAGGAAACAGTCCCGGACTGTAGTCGCCCATCGCTCACCGCCAATCGTGTTAATAACTGCTTACGGCTTACTGCTTACTAGGAGATAAAACGTGTTTCGATTCCAGCAAGAAAAAACGCAACTCGCACCCGACTTTGAAGCGATTCGCATCAGCCTCGCCTCGCCGGAGAAGATCCGCCAGTGGTCGCACGGCGAAGTGACGAAGCCGGAGACGATCAACTACCGCACGTTCAAGCCCGAACGCGACGGCCTGTTTTGCGCGCGCATTTTCGGCCCCGTCACCGATTGGGAATGTCTGTGCGGCAAGTACAAGCGCATGAAGCACCGCGGGGTGATCTGCGACAAGTGCGGCGTGGAAGTGACGCAGGCGAAGGTGCGCCGCGAACGCCTCGGCCACATCGAACTCGCTTCTCCCTGCTCGCACGTCTGGTTCTTCAAAGGCTTGCCTTCGCGCATCGGCCACCTGCTCGACATCCCGCTGCGGGAGCTTGAGAAGGTGCTCTATTTCGAGTCTTACATCGTCATTGATCCGGGCGACGCGCCGGTCAAGGAACGCGAACTCCTGACGGACGAGCGTTACCGCGAACTGATGCGCGACTTCCCCGGCGCGTTCGTGGCGAAGATGGGCGCGGAGGCGATCAAAGAACTGCTCGCGATGGTCAACATCGAAGAACTCTCCGTTGACCTGCGCGTCAAGATGAAGGACGAGACTTCGCAGCAGAAGAAACTGAAATATTCCAAGCGGCTCAAAGTCGTCACGTCGTTTCGCAAGTCGGGCAATCAACCGAACTGGATGATCCTCGACGTGATCCCGGTTATTCCGCCCGAACTCCGCCCGCTCGTGCCGCTCGACGGCGGACGCTTCGCCACGTCCGATTTGAACGATCTCTATCGCCGCGTCATCAACCGCAACAACCGCTTGAAGAAGTTGATGGAACTGCGCGCGCCCGAAGTCATCGTGCGCAACGAGAAGCGGATGCTTCAGGAAGCGGTTGACGCGCTGTTTGATAACGGTCGTCGTGGCCGCGTGCTGCGCGGCGTCAACAACCGCCCGCTCAAGTCTCTCTCGGACACCTTGAAGGGCAAGCAGGGTCGTTTCCGCCAAAACCTGCTCGGCAAGCGCGTCGATTATTCAGGCCGCTCGGTCATCGTCGTCGGGCCGGAGTTGAAACTCCACCAGTGCGGGTTGCCGAAGAAGATGGCTCTGGAGTTGTTCAAGCCGTTCATCTACAACCAGCTTGAGAAGCAGCAGTACGCCGCGACCATCAAACAGGCGCGCGAGATGGTTGACCGGCAGGAGCCGGTCGTGTGGGACATCCTCGAAGAGGTGATCCGCGAGCATCCCGTGCTCTTGAACCGCGCGCCGACCCTCCACCGTCTCGGCATTCAGGCGTTTGAGCCGGTGCTGGTGGAAGGCAAGGCGATCAAGATTCACCCGCTCGTCTGCACGGCGTTCAACGCGGACTTCGACGGCGACCAGATGGCCGTCCACATTCCGCTCTCGCCCGAAGCGCAGATCGAGGCGACGGTCTTGATGCTGGCGTCGAACAACATTCTCAGCCCGGCGTCGGGTCAGCCCATCGCCGTCCCGTCGCAGGACATCGTGCTGGGT
>DASPJG010000493.1:0-2146 GCA_035628755.1 Pyrinomonadaceae bacterium | reverse complement strand
GAGACGCCGGGCGGCGACAACACCTCGCGCGAAGTGATGGCGCGGGTGAAAGAACTGATGCCGGGCAAGCCCATCAAGTACGCAGCCGTCACGCACCATCACGACGACCACGCGGGCGGCGTTCGCACCTACATCGCGGAGGGGGCGACGATCATCACGACGCCCGGCCTGCGCGCCTTCTTCGAGCGCGTCGCCGCCGCGCGAAACTTCACTCTCAACCCCGACACGCTCACGCGCTCGCCCCGCCCGCTCTCGCTTGAGACTTTGCAGAACGGCAAGCGCGTCTTCACCGACGGCGCGCAGACCGTCGAGTTGTACGACATCGGCACTGGCCCGCACATGGACGAGATGATCGTCGCCTACCTGCCGAAAGAGAAGATCATCTTTCAGGGCGACCTCCTGAACCGTCCCGAAGACGGGCGCATCGCGCCCGGCAATGCCACGACCGCCCACTTCGCCGACTGGCTCAAGAAGTCCGGCCTCGCCGTCGAACGCATCGTCGGCGTCCACGGCCCCGTCAGCACGCCGGACGACCTGCACAAGGCCGTCGCGCTGATGCAGGCGCAGAACTGAAAACAGGCGGAGCGCGGAACGACGAAATAGAAGAGTGCCCCGGCGAGCGAGTGCTAGTATTCCGCGTTCACCCTTCCGCGCTCCGCCTGTTCTTTCACGTTGGTGAATTTTGAAATGATTGACACCGATCCGGCGGACGAAATTCTCACGTGGGCGGAAGTTCAACGCACGCACCGCATCCGCAACGGCGTCTATCAACGCAACGGTCGTCTCGTTTCGCTGCTGACAGACTTTGGCCGCATCAACCCCTGCTATCCCGACGCGCACACGGACGCGAGCGGCGAGCGTATCAGCTACACCGGCGCGGGACGGCGCGGCGACCAACACCTGACGCCCGCCAACCGCGCCCTCCTCGCCGCTATCGAAAGCGGCCACGCCGTGCCCCTCTTCAACAAGCTCTCGGTCGGGCGATGGCGACACATGGGCTACTGGCGCGTCACGGACGCCACGCACCAATACGATTCGCGGGAAGAACGCATGCTCTGGCGGTTCACGCTGGAAAAAGCCGGAACATGGAACGATGAATGAAAAGCCGTTTACTTTTAGTTCCGCGTTCCGCTCTCCTGCATCGTCATTTCCCCTCCCCGCTTGTCACTGCTTTATCGCCGCTGTTAATCTTGTTTCTCTTTCTCTGCGCTAACACAAAACGACGATGAAGAAACTCGCTTTAGCCTTGATGCTCGCGCTCCACGCCGCCGGTGCGTTTGCCCCGGCGCGCACGCTCCCGTTGCACGGATTTCCGGGCGACGGCATCAGCCGTCGCGCCGTGAGAGGGCGCGGCGCGCCACAGCGCAAGCAGCGTCCGGCCACGCGGCGGGGCAGGCGCGCGCCGTCGGCGAAAGGGAAGCATGGCAGCGCGAACAAAGTTGCGCTCGTGCCCGTTAAGGAAATCGACGCCGAAGGGCTTAGCAATCTTTTGCAGCGCGGCGACCCGCAGGCCGCGCGGCCTCTGCTCGTCAACTTCTGGGCGACGTGGTGCGTGCCCTGCCGCATGGAGTTTCCCGACCTCGTTAAAATTGACGCCGACTATCGCGAGCGCGGGCTGGAGTTTGTCCTCATCTCGGCTGATGACGTGTCGGAGATCAAAACCAGCGTGCCGAAGTTCCTGCGTGAGATGCGCGCCGCAACGATGCCCGCCTACCTGTTGAACGCGTCCGACACGGAAGCGGCCATCTCGCAGGTTGACCCGGCGTGGGGCGGCGAACTCCCCGCCACTTTCCTCTTCGACCGGCAGGGCAAACTCGCCTACAAACACCTCGGCATCATCAACGCCGCCGAACTTCGCGAAGCGATAGACAAAGTGATGAGCAATGAGTGAGGGTTGAAACAGCCGCCGCGCCTTTCATTCGTCGCCCGACACACATCACTGATTTCACATATGAATTCGATCACACCTGAAGTTATCTCCGCACACAATCTGACCGGGGAAGAGTATGCGCGCATCGTGGCGTTGATGGGGCGCGAGCCGACGTTCGTGGAACTCGGAATTTTTTCGGTGATGTGGTCGGAACACTGTTCTTATAAGTCTTCGCGCGTGCATTTGAAGCGGCTGCCGACGAGCAATGAGCGCGTC
>DASPJG010000492.1:0-2950 GCA_035628755.1 Pyrinomonadaceae bacterium | reverse complement strand
GGTGCGGACGGCTTCCTGCAAGTCGGTCTGCCCTTTCGACTCGCCGCCCGAATTGATCAGGCCGCAACGTCCCATGTAGCAGTTGGCGACTTGATAGCGCACGAGGTCAATCGGGTTGTCGGTCGTTAGCTCGCTGTAAATCTTCGGACTGGTTTTGCCGTAAGCCGACTCCGTGTTGAGCATGTTGTAGCCGCCGTTACGCTCGGGCAACTTCTGCTTGATGATGTCGGCCTGAATGGTGACGCCGAGGTGGTTGGCCTGACCCGTCAGGTCGGCAGCCGTGTGCATGTCGCCCTCCGTGCCTTTGAAGCGCGGGTTGCGCAGGTAGCACCAGAGGATGGTCGCCATGCCGAGTTCGTGCGCGTAGGCGAAGGCTTCGCTGACTTCCGTGAGTTGGCGCGTGGAATGTTCGGAGCCGAAATAGATCGTCGCGCCGACGGCGACCGCGCCCATGTCGTGCGCCTGATCGACCGTGCCGAACATCACCTGATCGAACTGGTTGGGGTAGGTCAGCAGTTCGTTGTGGTTGATCTTGACGATGAAGGGAATCTTGTGCGCGTAGCGGCGCGAGACAGCGCCGAGCACGCCGAAGGTCGAGGCCACGGCATTGCAGCCGCCTTCGATGGCGAGGCGCACGATGTTTTCCGGGTCGAAGTAGATCGGGTTTGGCGCGAAACTGGCTCCGGCGGAGTGCTCGATGCCCTGATCCACCGGCAGGATCGAGAGGTAGCCCGTGCCCGCGAGACGCCCGTTCTCAAAAAGTGTCTGGAGCGAGCGCAGAACGCGCGGGCTGCGGTCGGAGGCCGACCAGACGCGATCCACGAAATCGGGGCCGGGCAGTTGCAATTGAGATTTGGGGATGGTCTGCGAAGTGTATTCGAGCAGCGTGCGTGCGTCAGAGCCGAGCAGTTCTTCGATTCTACTGCCGGTCGCGTCTCCGCGTTTGAGTTCGGTCGCCATAAACTCCAGTCCTCCTGGGAAAATATAAACGCGCTAAATTCTGCCGGATCATACGGGGCAAAGTGGCACAAAGTATAGCACAGGACGGGGCGGCCTCCGCGAACACGCACGCCGCGCCGCAGCCGTCTGCGCGCCCGCCCGTCGAGCGCGCACGCGCGTTTCCCGTAACTTCCGCGAAAGGCTGTGCGCACGGCTTTTGACCCGCGACGGCTCGAAAAAGTCCGGCTCACATTGTTACGAAATTCCGTATTGGTGCTTGTATGCGACTAAAGATTTGCGCTACTATCCCCGCGCTGTCCCGAACGGCTCTCAGCCAGCCTCTCTGTCCGAGCAGGCTCATCTCCAATTTCCGCCCGGCGCGCCGGTCGCAATCCAATCAAAATCGAAAGGCTCGTTCCTCATGTTTAACCGCCTGCCCCTTCTGACCCCCGTGTATTTCTCACTCGTCCTGCTGCTCGCCGCCGTCGCCCCGGCCTTCGCTTTCGGCGATCAGGATTGGAAGCCGGTTGACCCGGCGCACCTCGCGCTCAAAGCGCCCGTGGTGGAGAAGGACGCCGACGCCGAAGCCATCTTCTGGGAAGTGCGCGTTGATGATGGCGACGAAACCGATCTTATCTTCACCAACTACATCCGCATCAAAATCTTCACCGAGCGCGGGCGCGAGTCGCAGAGCAAAATTGACATCGTTCCGTTTCGCCCGAACGCCAAGATTAAAGACGTGGCCGGACGCACCATCAAGGCCGACGGCCAGATCGTCGAACTGAAAAAGGAAGACGTTTTCGAGAAGCTCATCGTCAAGTCGGGCGACCTGAAACTGAAGGCCAAAACCTTCGCCATGCCGAGCGTCGAGCCGGGCGCGATCATCGAGTATCGGTGGCGCGAAGTTTATCCGGGCAGTTCGGCCAACCGCACGCGCCTCTATTTTCAACGCGACATCCCCGTCCAGACCGTGACCTACTATCTCAAGCCCGCGTCGAATCTCGTCGGCGTGGAATCGTTGCGCTACCAGCCCTTTCACATGGCGATGCCGAAGTTTGAAAAGGACAAGAAGGGCTTCTACAGCACGACGGTGACGAACGTGCCCGCCTACCACGATGAGCCGCGCATGCCGCCCGAGGACGAGGTGCGCAAGTGGATGCTGCTCTACTACACGGCGGAGCGAAACCTTGAGCCGCAGAAATACTGGAAAGACTTCGGCAAGATCGTCTACAACGTGTTCAAATCGGACATGAAGGTCAACGACGACGTGCGCAAGAAGTCTGCCGAGATCGTCGGCGACGCCGCGACGCCCGAACAAAAACTCGAACGCCTCTACGAATTCTGCCGCACCCAAATCAAGAACCTCGACGACGACGCCCTGAACCTGCCCGCCGAGGTGCGCGCCAAACTCAAGGACGAATCGCCCGCCAACACGCTCAAGAAGGGCGAGGGGCGCAGCAACGACATCGCCGGTCTCTTCGCCGCGCTCGCCCTCGCCGCCGGGTTCGAGGCGCGCCCCGCGCTCATGGCCGACCGCAGCGACATCTTCTTCGACCCCGGCTTCGCCGATCCCTACTTCATGAGTTTGATCGTCGTCGCCGTGAAGGTGAATGATGCGTGGCGTTTCTTCGACCCGTCGGAGATGTACGTGCCCTACGGCATGCTGGCGTGGCAGTCCGAGTCGCAGGACGCGCTCATCAGCGACCCGAAAGAGCCGACCTTCGTCCAGACGCCGCTTTCAGCCCCCGGCAAGTCTCTGGAGAAACGCACGGCGCGACTCAAACTCGACTCCGAGGGCACGCTCGAAGGCGACGTGCGCATCGAGTACACAGGCCATCTCGGCAAGGACAGGAAGGAATACAACGACGACGATTCGCCCGCGCAGCGCGAGGAGACTTTGCGCAGCCTGATTAAAGCCAAGATGAGCACCGCCGAAGTTTCCGACGTTAAAGTCGAGAACGTGACCGATCCGGTCAAGCCCTTCGTCTACGCCTATCACGTCCGCGTGCCT
>DASPJG010000491.1:0-7575 GCA_035628755.1 Pyrinomonadaceae bacterium | reverse complement strand
GCCGTCGAACCGTCGGCGTTCTCCGTCCGTCACGGTTTGATGATCAGCGCGCCGCCGCTGCCGCACACGATCTCGGTCGAGTTGGTGCAGCCGGACGGCACGATTGAACTCAGCCCCGTCTTCCCGCGCCGCACGCTGCTGCCCGCCGAAAAAACCGTCTCGTATCGCGCCGCCAAAACGCTCAGGCCGAGCGACGCCGACGCGTCGCTGGCGATCAAACTCTGGGAGGGCGAGGCGCAGAGCGAGCCGCAGGCGAACAACTGGGTCGGCAACATGCACATCCGCAGCGAACACATCCGCCGCCCCATCCCCGAAGGCGCGGAGCTTCAACTGCACATCAAGATCGACGCCTCGCGCCTCATCACGGTCGAAGTTTTCGTCCCGCACCTCAACGCGAATTTCAGCGAGCGCGTTTACATCCCGCAGGACGAAGAACCCGACTATGTCAAACTGGCGGACGGTCTCTCGCTGGAGTTTGAGACCTACGCGCTGCGCCTGCGCCTGCTGGAAGACCGTCTGCTCACAGGCGACTACGTGGACGTGGCGGAGAGCTTCGATTTTCCCGAAGTGCTCTACGAAGAGGGCGAACTTCCGTCGCCCGGCGACCCGGAAGCGGCGGGGTTGTGGGCGTCAAACGTTCATAACGGAGTGCTGTCGGAAATTGAACGGATGCGGCGCGAGATCGAGGACTTGGACATCGAGATCATCGTGCAGCGAAGCGACCGCGCATCACTCGACGCGGACGAGGCGAAGGGCTTCGTCGAGCGAGCGCGTGAGATACGCGTCAGGCTGGCGAACCTCGAAAAGCGCGTCGGCGGGAGCGCGAAAACTTCGCGCGCGACCGAGGCCGAGTCGCTCGTATCAGAGACGCGCGAGTACGTGGAGAACTACGGCAACGAGTCGCAGAAGGCGCGCTTCGCCGCGCTCGCACGCGAGTTGGAGCGCGCCTCGACGCGGCGCGACGAGCGCGGGATGCTGAAACTCAACAACGCGCTCAGAGGCTTGCGCGGGCAAATTCTTTACGCGCAGGAGTGGTTCTGGCGCGAGTGGTTCGAGTATTTTCAGCGACCGGGACGCAAGTTCATCAACGACGAAGAGGCCGCGACGTGGCTCGCGCAAGGGACGGAGGCAATGCAAATTGGCGATCAGGCGAAACTCGAAGAGGCCGTGCGGCGTTTGTGGAAACTCGAACCCGTCGAAGAGACGGCGGCGGATAAGGAACGCTCCATGCGCCCCGGCTTGAAGTTGTAGCGCACATATCGAGCATTGTGCGGCAGAGGAGGATGGCGACCATGAACTTCAGATTGTCCGATTTATGGGACTGGCGCGGCACGGCGGGACGCGCCAAATATCTCTCTATCGGGTTTGCCCTGTTCGCGCTCAAACACAACCTCGACCGCTTCGTCGCCGCTTCGGTGTTCAACCGCCGCTGGTCGATCTTCAACTACTGGGTCTTCCCCGAAGCGTCGAGCGTCGAAGACACTTCGTTCAACTACCAGAAGTTTTACGCGACCCTGCTCCTCATCTCTCTCCCCTTTATCTGGACAGGCGTTGTGCTCACGCTCCGGCGGTTGAGGTCGGCAGGGCTGCCGCTCTGGCTGGTGCTCGTGTTCTTCGTCCCGTTCGTCAACCTGCTCTTCTTCATCCTGCTCGGCGTGCTGCCCGCGCGCGCTTCGGATGCGGGCGCGCGCCCACAGGTGTCGGGCGGCCTCAAGCGGTTTCTCGACCGGGTTGTTCCACACGGCGCGCTGGGCAGCGCGTTTTTCGGAGTCGTGCTGGTCGCGTTGTTGACCGTCGGGGCGACGGTCTGGAGCGTCAACGGGTTAGGCAACTACGGCTGGGGTCTGTTCGTCGGCCTGCCGTTCTGCGTGGGACTCGCTTCCGTGCTCGTCTATGGCTATCACGAATCGCGGACGCTGGGGAGTTGCCTGCTGGTGTCGCTGCTCTCCATCATGCTGACGTGCGTGATGATCATCGGGTTCGCCATCGAGGGCTTGATTTGTATCTTCATGGCCGCGCCGCTCGGTGCGATCTTCGCACTCTTCGGCGGCTTCATGGGCTATCTCATCCAGCACCGCGTTGAAGATTTTCCAGAGTCGCCCCGCGCCTACACCACGCACGCCTTCGCCGCCCTCCTGCTGGCCTTGCCCGCGCTGATGCTGTTGGAAAACTCTGTGCGTCTTCCGTCGCCGCTGAGAGCCGTGCGCACTTCCGTCGTGATCGACGCCCCGCCCGAACGAGTGTGGCCGAAACTCGTCGCGTTCGCTGAACTCCCGCCGCCGCAGGAGCGACTTTTCAAGACGGGCATCGCCTACCCGGTTCGCGCCGAGATTCAGGGGCGAGGGGTCGGCGCGGTCAGGCATTGCGTGTTTTCCACGGGCGCGTTCGTCGAGCCGATTGAAGTGTGGGACGAGCCGCGCCGGTTGAAGTTCGGCGTCACGGCGCAGCCGCCCATCATGGATGAGATGTCGCCCTACCCGCACCTCAAGCCGCCGCACCTCAATAACTATTTGCAATCCCGGCAAGGGCAGTTTTTGTTGACGCCGCTGGCGGGCGGGCGCACGCTCCTCGAAGGCACGACGTGGTATGAAAACAATTTCTGGCCGGGCATCTACTGGAATCGCTGGTCGGATTACATCATCGGGCGCATCCACGCGCGCGTGCTCGACCACATCAAAAATCTCGCGGAGCAATAGCCTCTCGCGGGTGAAGGCGGGCGACCGCGCGAACTCTAATCATTCGGAACATCGAACAGCGGAAAGGAACTTTGTTAATTGATGAGAGAGAACAGCCCTCACCATCCGAACACCATTCTGAAGACAGTCCTCTTTTTTGGCGCGCTGTTTTTCGCGGCCTGCTCCGCCCCTTCGGAGAGCGCGCCCACGCCCGCGACGACCGGTAACAGCAAGCCCAGCCCGGAACTCTTGCAGCAGGCCGATCAATCTTACGCGCAACGCGACGATCTGGCGCGCGTCCGCGAAGGGTTGGAGGCGTTGCGACGCGCCCGCGCCGTTGATTTCAACAACTTTGAAGTGGCTTGGCGCGCCGCCCGCCTCAACTACACGCTCGGCGATAAAACCACGGACGCCACCGAACGCGAGAAGGCTTTCCGCGAAGGCATCGAGGCCGGTGAGACGGCGGTGCGGGTTGAGCCGCAGCGGGTGGAGGGTCATTTCTGGCTCGGCGCGAATCAGGGTGGTTATGCGCAGGCGAGAGGGCCGCTCTACGGGCTTTCGGCGGCGGAAGGGTTGCGCAAGCAGATGGAAACCGTGCTCAAGCTCGACGAGGGCTTTCAGGGCGGGAGCGCGTTCATGGTGCTTGGCCGCCTCGACCTCGAACTCCCCACGATGCTCGGCGGCGACCCCAAGCGCGCCGTCGAAACGCTGGAACGCGGGATGAAATACGGCGAAAACAACTCGCTCTACCGCCTGCGTCTCGCGGAGGCTTACATCAGGAACAAGCGCATGGACGACGCCCGCAAGGAGATCAACTACATCTTCAACATGACGCCGCACCCCGCCTTTGTCCCCGAACATAAAGAGGCCATGACGAAGGCGAAGGAACTGCTCGATAAGAGATTCTGACGATGTAGCACGATCAAGGAGGAACGCGGAACGAGAAGCGAATCGTCTTCACTTCGTCGTTTCCCGTTCCTCCTTCATCGCGCGCTCCGTTCAGGGCGCGGGGTCGATGCGCAAACGCTCGAATGTCCCGATTGCTCCGGCCACACCGCCCGCGTTGAGGGCGATACGCACGTAGCCGAGGTGCATGCCGTCAACCTCGTCGCCGATGGGCGTCCACGCTTTCCCGTCAACGCTGTAAGCGAAGCGATAACGCGTGCCCTCCTTCGCCGTCATTCGCAGCGAGATTGACTGCGCCGTCGTCTTCGCCGTGGCGAGCGTGCGCCGCGTTTTGTTCTCCATCCGCCACACGTTGATCTCGCCGCCGCCCGCCGTGACGCCCAGAGCATTTTCCCGATCCCCGTAGGCCGACAGACCCGCCGCCGCGCCGCGCGCCTGCCTCGCCAGATTGACCTCGGTGGTCGCCGTGTAGTTTGCGCCGGGTGCGCGCTGCGTGATCAGCGCGGCGAGGGCGTCTTTCGATTTTTTGTCCGAAGCGGAAAGGGCGAGCCGCCCCCCGCGCGCCGTCTCGATGGCAATCGCAGGCACGTTCCATTGCGGCCACTGCCAACTCGCCGCAATCGCAGGCGCGTCGAACTCGTCGAAGAAAGAGTCCTGACTGACGACGACGCCCGGAGCGGGAGGGCGCGCTGCGGTCGTGCTCGGCCCCCGGCCACCGTTGATCGAAGGCCAGCCGTTCGCTTCCCATTTAACTTCGTCGAGCAACGCCTCGCGCCCGATGTGGAAGGCCGTGTCCGACTTCCGGTAGGCGTGATAGAGCAGATAATCTTTCCCCTGCCGGTTCGTCACGATGCTGCCGTGGCCGGGGCATTGCCACACGCCGTTCTCGGCAAGGATCGGGTTCGCCGGGTTCTTCTCCCACGGGCCGAGGAGTTTGCGCGCGCGCGCCACGCCGAGCGCGTAGTTGCATTGCCGCCCGCAACACGCGTTGCCCGAATAGAACATGTAGAACCATTCGCCGCGCCGCACGAAGAACGAACCTTCGACCACGCCGCCTTCCCACGTCGCCGGGTCGTTGCGAAACAACTCCCGGCGGCTGCCGACGAGTTTCGTCCCGTCCGCCGAAAGTTTCTGCGCCCAGAGCGGCGTCGGCTGGCCGCGGCTGTTGCCGTCCTCTTTCCAGATCAGGTAAACGTCGCCCGATTCGTCGGCGGTCGCCACGGCATCAATCGAGCCGATGTCCTGACAGACGAGCGCGCCGTGATCGGTGTAAGGCCCCTGCGGTTGGGACGCGCTCGCCACGGCGACGCAGAGCGGGCCGTCCTTCTTGCGCGCCGTGTAGTAGACGTAGAAACGATTGCCGAACTGCTGCAACTCGGGAGCCCAGAAGTTTCTCGCCGCCCACGCCGGTCGGTTCGTGAAGACTGCGCCTTTCGCTTCCCACCGGACGAGATCGCGCGAGTGCATGATGAGAAAGATGGGAGCCCACTCGCCCGAAGTGGCCGTCGTCCAGTAGTCGTCGCCGACGCGTATGACGGACGGGTCTGGAAAGTCGCCTGCGATGACCGGGTTGGTGTACGTCGCGCGCTGCTGCTGCGCACTCGCAAACGGCAAAAGAAGGCAAAGGAGAACAACTGCCAGCCGTGCGTGGCGCAAGCGTGCGAGCGTCTTTTTCTTCGACATGATTCGTTACCAGCGATGATATGCGGGATGGCCGGGCTTGACGGCGACGAAAATGCCGCGCCCCGTGGCGCAAACTTTGCCGCCCGCCACGAGTTCGGCTTCCACGGTGGCGCGGTCTTCCTTCGCCTCGACCACGCGCGCCTTGAGCGAGACGGGCGCGTCGGTCGGCGTCGGGCGCAGGAGCTTGACGGAGTATTCAGCCGTGACGGTGCAGGGCGGCGTCTCCGCCCCCGCGCGTCGCATCAGGTGCCACGCCGCCGTCCAGTTGGCGTGACAGTCGATGAGCGAGCCGATGATGCCGCCGTTCAACATGCCGGGATACGCCTCGTGCTGTTTTTGCGGTTGCCATTCGCAGACCGCCTCGTCGTCGCCGCGCGCAAAGCTGCGGATGCGCAAGCCCTGCTCGTTGGCCGGGCCGCAGCCGAAGCAAGCGACCCCCGGCGCGTATCTCTCCTGTAAACTCAATTCCTCCGGCATCGCCTTCTTCCTCCGTGTCTCCTTCGCGTGTTTTCCCGTTCCTCCGCAACCCGTGCGAACGTCGCCGCAAACTTTTCGGCTCGTGCAACTGCGGCGCGCTTTGTGATAATGATATAGCAGCAATTAGCAAATTCACACAAAGCGACTATGAAGAAACTTCTTAACTTAAGCCTCGCCCTCTGCGCCACACTATTTCTGGCCTCATTCGCGCCCGCGCAAAAAACGGGCGCGACACCGACGCCGCAAGTCAAACCCACGCCCGCGCCGACCCCGACGCCCGCGCCCGAACCTTTCGACTCCGCGACCGTCGCGCAGATGGCCGCGCAGTGCGTGAGACTTGAGACGGAGGCGGGCACTATCGAGATGAAGATGCTGCCGGAGGCCGCGCCCGAAACCGTGCGCAATTTTCTGAACCTCACGGCCATCGGCGCGTTCGACACGACTACTTTCAGCCGCGTCGTCAGAAATTTCGTCATACAGGGCGGCAATCTCTCGACGCGCGAAACCCTGACGCCAGCCCTCGCCGCGCGCGCCCGGCGCACGGTGCGCGACGAGCCGAACGAGATCAAACACGTGCGCGGCATTGTTTCGATGGCGCGTTCCGACAGGCCGCACAGCGCGACCACGAATTTCTTCATCCTCGTCAACAGCGCGTCTCATCTGGACGACACGTTTGCGGCCTTCGGGCGCGTCACGAAGGGCATGAATGTGGTTGACGCCATCAACAGCGCGGCGGTCGAGCGCGAACAGCCGCTCACGCCCGTGCGCATCGGGAGCGCGGTCGTGTTCGCCTGCGCTCCCGCTCAGGCCGCGCCGTCGCCAACGCCCGCGCAGTAAAATTCGCATTTCATTGTCGGTAAGATTCGGCGAAAATTTAGCCACCGTTAAAGAAGGAGAAAGTGAATCCAGTTATGAGCAGCGTCCCCAATAAAGTTATTTACTCGATGATCGGCGTGAGCAAGTTTTACGACAAGAAGCCCGTCCTCAAAGACATCTACCTCTCTTATTTCTACGGCGCAAAGATCGGCGTCATCGGCCTGAACGGTTCGGGCAAGAGTTCGCTGCTGCGCATACTGGCGGGCGTGGACAAGGAGTTCAACGGCGAAACCGTGCTCTCGCCCGGCCATACCGTCGGCTTCCTCGAACAGGAGCCGCGGCTCGACGAGACGAAGACCGTGCGCGAGATCGTCGAACAGGGCGTGCAGGCGACCGTCGACTTGTTGAAAGAGTACGAAGAGATTAACGAGAAGTTTTCCGAGCCGATGTCGGACGACGAGATGAGCGCGCTGCTCGAACGACAGGGCGCGGTGCAGGAGAAACTCGACGCAGCCGACGCGTGGGATTTGGACTCGCGCCTCGAACTCGCCATGGACGCCCTGCGCTGCCCGCCGCCGGAAACGCCGGTCAAAATTCTCTCGGGCGGTGAGAAACGCCGCGTCGCTCTCTGCCGCCTGCTGCTGCAACAGCCCGACATCCTGCTCTTAGACGAACCGACCAACCACCTCGACGCCGAAAGCGTCAGTTGGCTCGAACAACACTTGCAGAAGTATCCGGGCACGGTCATCGCCGTCACGCACGATCGCTATTTTCTCGACAACGTGGCCGGTTGGATTCTCGAACTCGACCGCGGGCAGGGCATCCCGTGGCAGGGCAATTACTCTTCGTGGCTCGAACAAAAAGGCCAGCGGCTCGCCGTGGAAGAGAAACAGGAATCGGAGCGGCAGAAGACTTTGCAGCGCGAGTTGGAATGGATCAGGATGTCGCCGAAAGGGCGGCAGGCGAAGTCGAAGGCGCGCATCAATTCCTATGAGGCTCTGGCAAGTCAGGAACGGCA